>NZ_VCKY01000064.1 GCF_005889735.1 Nonomuraea turkmeniaca | reverse complement strand
TCACGAGCGGATTCTCGCCCGACCGACCGTGAGCATGCTGGCGGATTTCAGACGTCGCGTTCGCCGAGACCTGCGCCATCCGCGACCTGAGGCACTACAGGGCGAACCTTGGCTGATACGGCACTAGTCATCGACGTGACCCGGCCGCGCCTGCTTCAGCCAGCGTCCGAGCCGATCGAGGTGTACCTCCAGCGCGAAAGCCACCCGCCGCACCTGCTTGCCCTCCGTGGTCTTCGCATCGTCTGCGCAAGCCGCGTCGATGTCCGCCCCGTGCAGCTGGCGGCCGGAGAACTGCAGGGCGCAGGGTTCCATGGTGCGGCGTTCGCCTACGGATCGGGCCAGGTGGCCGGGGTCGATGCGCTGGTGGTCTTCACTCACGACAGCGGCCGCGAACATCTGTCGGTCCGCTTCACCGCTGCCACAGGCGCCACCACTGACTGGAGCGCCGATCCGGAAAGCCAGGAACTGGTTCCCCATACACCCCCGGCATAGACCTCATCGCCGCCAGCCCTTCGATGTACTCGCTCTGTCTCGGCTCACCACTCGATCCCTCTCGATGATCAACGGCGTGGCGGCTATGAGCTACGGAGTGGGGTGGGCGGCGGCCATGACGCCGTGCACGGCCGCCGTGATGCGGTCGGCGGCCTGGTCGGAGTCGGGCTGGCCGGCGTCGAGCCAGGCGATGACGGCCTCCAGGGTGAAGGCGGGGATCAGGTTGGCGGCCCAGTCCAGCCACGGCCCCTCGGGGATTACGCGGGCCAGGTTGCGTCGGCCGACCTCGCGGGAGGCTGCGGTGATGGAGTCGATCAGCTCGCGGAAGTCGGGCTCGCGGGCCGCGTAGCGAAACAGCAGCCGGAACCCGTCGGGGTCGGCGGCGGCGGCGCGCAGCAGGGCGGGGATGGCGTCGTCGTCGAAGTTGTCGGCGCCGGTGGCCTCGGCCAGCCGGGTGCAGGCGCGGTCCAGTACGGCCCGGTAGAGGTCGGCCTTGGAGTCGAAGTGGCGGTACAGCATCGCCCGGGTGAGCTCGGCTTCGGCGGCGATGTCGTCCAGGCCGGTGGCGGCGTAGCCGGCGCGGGCGAAGGCGCGGGTGGCCGCGTCCAGGATCTGCTCACGCCGCTCCGCGCGGCGCAACCTGCGCACCGGCCGAGCAGGCCCGGCCTCGTGCTGACTCTGGCCCGCTGCAGTGCTCATCCCGACCTCCACTTGTAGAAGGCAAAGTATACATGTAACTTCTTATACATAGAAGTCTACAAAGCCGCATCTACTTCAGGAGGGGCTGTGTCCGATCCCGTACAGCTACCGTTCGAGCAGCCTGGCCCGCTGGAGCCGCCGCCGCTGCTGCGCCGGTTGCAGGCCGAAGGCCCGATCCACGCCATCCGCACCGCGGTCGGTCATCCCGGCTGGCAGGTGACGGGGTATGAGGAGGTGCGTGCCCTGCTGGACGACGCCCGGCTCGGCCGCGCCCATCCCGAGCCCGAACGCGCCTCCCGTACCGGCGAGTCCGAGCTGTTCGGCGGCCCGATGGGCGGCTTCGACACCGAGCAGGCCGACCACCGGCGGATGCGCGCGCTGCTGCAGCCGCACTTCTCGCCCAAACGGATGCGGGCGCTGCGCGGCCGCGTCGAGACGCTCACCACCCAGCTGCTCGACGAGCTGGAGAAGGCCGGGCCGCCGGCCGACCTGCACACCGCGCTGGCGCTGCCCCTCCCCATCGCCGCCATCTGCGAGCTGCTCGGCGTCCCGTACGAGGACCGCGAACAGTTCCGCGGCTGGACGCAGGACGCCGCCGACATCACCGACCGCACCCGCTCGGCTCAGGGACTGGGCGCACTGTTCGCCTACGGGCAGCAGCTGGTGGCCCGCAAACGCGCCGCAGGTGACGCGGAGGCCGATGTGATCTCCCGGCTGGCCGCCACCGACGGGGTCAGCGACGACGAGGCCGCCGCGATGGGGATGTTCCTGCTGTTCGCCGGGCACGAGACCACGGTCACCGCGATCGGTAAGGGCGTGCTGTGGCTGCTGGCCACCCCGGGCCAGTGGCCGGCCCTGGCCGCCGACCCGTCCCGGATCGACGCCGCGGTGGAGGAGATCCTGCGCGCCCCGAACCTGGGCGGCGGCGGCATCCCCCGCTACGCCCGCGAAGACCTGGACATCGCCGGCGTGCACGTCCGCGCCGGGGACCTGGCGCTGCTCGACACCGGCGCCGCCAACCACGACGCGGGCGTGTTCGCCGAGCCCGACCGGTTCGACGTCGACCGGCCCGCCGTGCCGCACCTCACTTTCGGGCACGGCGCCCGCTACTGCGTCGGCGCACCGCTGGCCCGCATCGAGCTACAGGTCGTCTTCTCCCAGCTCGCCGCCCGCTTCCCCACCCTGGAGCTGGGCTGTGCGGTGGAGGAGCTGACCTTCGACAAGCGCACGCTGACCGGCGGGCTGACCGCGCTGCCGGTGACCTGGTGACCGGCATGAGCGCGGCCAAGGCGAGCAGGCAGGTGAACAGGCGGCGGCCGTTGTTCGGCCGGATGTATCCGAAGATGGCCGCCGGCATGGACCGGGGCGGCATGACCGAACGCCGTCGCGAGCTGCTGGCCGGCTTGTCCGGCGAGGTGGTCGAGGCCGGCGCTGGGCACGGCGTCAACTTCGCGTACTACCCGGCCGAGGTGAGGCGGGTGATCGCAGTGGAACCGGAACCACGCCTGCGCGCGCAGGCTCAGGCCGCCGCCGCCGAGACGGCGGTCCCCGTGGAGGTGGTGCCCGGCGTCGCCGAGCACCTGCCCGCAGCCGATCACAGCGCGGACGCAGTGGTGATGTGCATGGTGCTGTGCTCGCTACCCGACGTCGGTGCGGCGCTGGCCGAAGCGCGACGCGTGCTCAAACCCGGCGGGCAGCTCCGATTTCTGGAGCACGTACGAGCCGACACGGCAGGCCTGGCCCGCCTTCAGGACGTGCTGGATGCCACCATCTGGCCGCATCTGGTCGGCGGCTGCCGCCTCGGCCGCGACGCCGAGGCCGAACTCCGGCGGGCCGGGTTCCGCATCGACCACCTGGACCGCTTCCTGTTCCCGCCCGCGCGCACCCCGGTCTCCTTCCACATCCTCGGTACAGCTGTGCGGGGCGGCGATGAGTGAGCGGCATGGCCAGGCGCGGCCAAAGGCGTCATCGATACGGACAGCAGGGAGGGACGCTATGGGCACCACGCCCCTCGCATTGACCGTGGCCGGCTTCGATGCCGAGCTGACGGGCGCGGGAACGCAGCCCTGCAGGTAAGACCAAGCGGGCCACTCGCGCCCCCGGCTGACCCGCGCATGGCCGTTCGGCGGGCCGCCTGCCGGGGCTCAGTGACTGTGGTGTTCGGTGATCCAGCGGGCGGCGAGCAGGCCGGAGGCGGCGGTGAGCACAGCGGCGGCGATGACGGTGGCTTCCAGTCCGAAGGCGTCGGCCAGGAGGCCGGCGAGCAGGGCTCCTGCGGCATAGCCGATGTCGCGCCAGAACCGGTAGGTGCCCAGCGCGTTGGCCCGCCAGGCGGGGTGGGCGTGATCGGAAACGGAGGCGATCAGCGCCGGATAGACCATCGCGGTGCCCAGGCCGAGCGCCACGGCCGACAGGATTCCAGCCAGCAGGGGGCGCTCCAGCAGCGCCAGGGCGAGGACGAACCCGCCGGCCTGCACCAGCATCCCGTAGACGATGAGGGGTTTGCGGCCGATACGGTCGGCCAGATGGCCGGTGGGGATCTGCCCGATGCCCCACAGGATCGGATACAGGCCCTTGATCAATCCGACGGCGGCCAGGCCGAGCCCGTAGTCGGTGAACAGCAGCGGGAACACGCCCCAGGTCAGGCCGTCATTGAGATTGTTGACCAGCCCGGCCTGGCTGGCGCCGCGCAGCGAGCGCTCCCGCCAGGAGGTGCGGGCGAACGTGGCCGCCAGCCCGATGTTCTCGCCGTCGGGCAGCGGCTTGGGGTGCTGGGCGAGCTCGAGGGCGACGTGGGCGGCGGTGTCGCGGACGGTCAGCGCCAGGATCAGGCCGGTGGCGACGAAGACCACACCGATGAGCTCGGGCGCGGGCCGCAGCCCGTAGGCGGTGGCGAGGTAGCCGGTGAGCAGCGCGGTGACGCCGACCGCGGTGTAACCGGCGGCCTCATTCAGCCCGGTGGCCAGGCCGCGGCGGGCCGGGCCGACCAGGTCGATCTTCATGTTGACGGTCATCGACCAGGCCAGGCCCTGGTTGAGGCCGAGCAGCACGTTCGCCGCCACGATCCACCACCACGACGGCCCCCACGCCAGCATGAACGGCACCGGCGTGCCGATCAGCCAGCCGGCGACCAGGAGCTGTTTGCGGGTGAAGCGCGCGGTCAGCGCACCGGCGGCAAGGTTGGTGGCCGCCTTGGTGAGGCCGAAGGCGATGATGAAGGAGAACACCGCCAGGTCGCTGGTCAGCCCGAAGATGTCGGTGCCGATCAGCGGCACGGTGGTGCGCTCCAGCCCGACCAGGCCGCCGACGCAGATGTTGACGACGACCAGCAGGGTGAACTGCAGCCAGTTCTCCCGCAGCCCGAGCCGCACCGGGGGGATGGTGCCGGTGCTCACCGAGCACCGCCATCGGCGGTGCCGGCGTCAACGGTGTCGAGCCGCAGGCCGTGGGCGGCGGCGTAGTCGGCCGGGCCGCCGTCCAGGACGGTCACGTCGGTGTGTCCGGCGCGTTCCAGCAGGCTCGCGGCGGTCATGGCGCGCTCGCCGTGCCCGCAGGCCACCACGACACCGGCCGGGGCGTCGGCGGTGTGGCGGGCGAGGTCGCCGAGTTCGAGATGCAGGGCGCCGGGCACGTGCCCGGCGGCGTACTCGGTCTCCTGCCGCACGTCCAAGTACGGGCGGGCTGGTACGCGGTCGGCGGTGACGAACGCGGTGGTGGCCCGCGGGTGTCCGGCCTCCAGCCAGGCGGGCATGCCGTCGGCCAGGTGCCCGGACAGCCGCTCATAGCCGATCTTGTACGCCTGCCACACGACCTCCGCCAGGTCCTGACCGTCACCCACCACGAAGACCAGGGGCGTGGTGTCGGGCAGCAGCCAGCCCAGCCAGGTGGCGAACTGCTCGCGTAGCTGGATGGACAGCGCGCCGGGGATGTGACCGGCCGCGAACTCGG
The DNA here is from genome assembly GCF_005889735.1 of Nonomuraea turkmeniaca. GTDB lineage: Bacteria > Actinomycetota > Actinomycetes > Streptosporangiales > Streptosporangiaceae > Nonomuraea > Nonomuraea turkmeniaca. The sequence goes on along the minus strand of NZ_VCKY01000064.1, from coordinate 40,177 downwards.
CCACCGGACGCACGTCAACCACCTGGCCGCCATCGGCGATCAGCGCCTTGACCTGCCCGGCATCGAGCGCGGGCAGTGGCGGCGTGCCGGTCAGGATGGCGGGGCCGCGCCGGTTGTGTTCGGTCAGGCGGGCGAAGTAGGCGGGGTAGGAGCCCAAGCTGGCCACCAGCCGGCGGACGAACGTGTCCTCGTCCGGCGCGGCCAGCAACGGGTTGGTCTGCTTCTGCGCGCCGATGGTGGAGGTTCGCTCGGTGCCAGGCGGGGCCGAGCAGAACGAGCCCGCGCCGTGGGTCGGCCACACCGCGGTCGCCTCCGGCAGCATGGCCAGCCGGTGCAGCGAGCGGTACTGGGCGCGGGCCAGTTCCTCGGTGCGCTCGGCGCCGAGCAGATCGGTGCGGGCAGCCGAATCCACGATCAGCGACCCGCCGGTGAACACGCCGAGCTCTTGCCCCTCGTCCAGCAGCAGGAACGACAGGTGCTCGTCGGTGTGCCCGGGCGTGGCCAGCGCACGCAGCCGCAGCCCGCCCAGATCCACCTCATCACCGTCGCCCAAGGCGCGGTGCGGGAACGCGCGCTGCCCGGCCGCGGAGGCCAGCACGGTCGCCCCCGCGTCGTGGGCGAGTTGCACGGCGCCGGACAGGAAGTCGGCATGCAGGTGAGTGTCGGCCGCATAGGCGACCGTCAGGCGACGCCGGCGCGCGGCGGCGTCCAGCGCACGCAGGTCACGGCCGGCGTCCACGGCCAGCGCCCGGCCGTCCCCCAGATCGACCAGGTAGGCACTGTTGCCCAGCCCTTCGTCCACCAGCGGTATCAGGTGGTCCTCGGCGAATCCCACGATGTCCTCCACGATCTGCCCCCCCGGCGGTGCGGGAGGGAGCGCACACGGCTCCCTGTTGGTACGATATTCCATAGATTAATGGAGGATTGGATGAGTGACGCAACTCCCGCCCAGGCCAAGACCCACCTGTACGACGCGTTCGCGGCCAGCGGCAAGGCTCTGGCCAGCGGCAAACGCCTCGAACTGCTCGACCTGCTCGCCCAGGGAGAACGCACCGTCGAGGCCCTGGCCAAGGCCGCAGGCCTGAACCTGACCACCGCATCGGCCCACCTGCAGACCCTCAAGCAGGCCGGCTTCGTCGCCACCCGCCGCGACGGCGTGCGTATCCACTACCGGCTGGCCGGCGACGACGTCGCCCAGCTGTTCGCGCTGCTGCGCAAGGTAGCTGAGAACCACCAGGCCGCCGTCCCGGCGGCGCGGGACGCCTACCTCGGCCGAGACGGCGCGGCGGAGGTCACCCGCGAGGAGTTGCGCGCCCGCCTCCAGACGGAAGACGTCGTGGTGCTCGACGTCCGCCCGGTGGAGGAATACCTGGCCGGTCACATCCCCGGAGCCGTCTGCATCCCCGTCGCCGACCTGGCCGACCGGATCAACGAACTGCCCGAGGACTGCGAAATCGTCGTCTACTGCCGCGGCGAATACTGCGTGCTCGCCTACGACGCGGTCCGCCTGCTGACCGACCGCGGACGGCACGCGATCCGCCTGGCCGACGGCATGCTCGAATGGCGGCTGGCCGAGATGCCCGTCGACGCCGGGGAGCTGACATGAGCGACGCGCGCGCATCGCGTCCCGGCTCATCCGGTGAGTCCGCCCGGCCTGCCGGTGTCACCTCACGGGCGGACCCATGGACGGGCCTATGGACGGGCCGGTCTACCTGGACTACAACGCCACCACGCCCGTCGACCCGCGGGTGACCGAGGCGATGCTGCCGTATCTGACCGCCTGGTTCGGCAACCCCTCCAGCAGCCACCCGTACGCCGATCGGCCGCGCCGCGCGCTCGCCGACGCCCGCGCGCAGGTCGCCGCCCTCATCGGGGCACAGGCAGCGCAGATGGTGTTCACCGCCTCCGGCTCCGAGGCGAACCTGCTGGCCGTGCGCGGCGCGGTGCTCGCAGCCGGCCGCCCGCGCCCGCACGTGATCACCCAGGCCACCGAGCACCCGGCCGTGCTGGAAACCTGCCACGCGCTGGCCCGCCTGCACGACGCCCGCGTCACCGTGCTGCCGGTCGGCGGCGACGGGCTGGTGAATCCGGCCGCGCTGGCCGCCGCCCTGAGGACACCGTGCTGGTGTCGGTGATGGCCGCCAACCACGAACGTTGCCCTGGCCGTGGCTCTCGGCGCCGCCGCCGACCTGGCCGCGCACGACCTCGCCACCGGCGCGCCCTCCCGCCTCGCGCACCTGCGCGATGACCTGCACCGCCGCTTGGACGCGGCGCTGCCAGGACGAGTTCACCTCAGCGGCCCCGCCGGTCGGCGCCTGCCGAACACCCTGAACATCAGCATCGACGGTATCCCCGGGCACGATCTCCTGGCCGCCGCGCCCGCGGTGGCGGCCTCCACCGGCTCGGCCTGCCACAGCGGCACCCGCACCCCGTCGCCCGTGCTGTCGGCCATGGGCTTGGAGGCCGATAGGGCGCTGAGCGCGGTCCGGCTGTCGCTGGGCCGCTGGAGCACCGACATCGAGACCGCAACTGCTGCACTCATCAGCGCGGCCCCGACCATCTCTCACCCGCTGCCTGGCCTTCCCGGCACCACAGAACAGGCCACGCCATGAATGACGAGCGGGCGCACGCCGCCCCTGAGGATGACCGCCCTGCCGATGGCGGTGCCGGCGATCCGGCCGTGCCAGTGGTACTGGACGGCGGTGACCGCCGCTGCGTGCAACTGCTGATCGAGCTGAGCCGCCTGGTAGCCGGCCTGCCCTCCGGCAGTGTCGTCCACCTCATCGCCACCGACCCCGCCGCACCGATCGACCTGCCCGCCTGGTGCCATCTGACCGGCCACCTCTACCTCGGCGCCGCGCCCGGCAACGGCCGTCCCATCTACGCCCTGAGCGTCCGCGCCGACACCCGCCGTACCGAGCCCCATGCACCGTGGCGGTCAACCACCGCCTGACCCTCACCTCACCCAGCTCATGTCCGCGCGGCCGCCTGACCAGTGCCCTGAACCGACGCTCAGGTGCTCTCGTGGGCGCCGTCGTGGAACGGACGCAAACCCCCGGCCACATCAGCGCGAGAGAAGGCGTAGCGGCCCAGGAAGTTGATGTGGTCGTACTGGATCGGCGACAGCCGCGCGCACATCTCATCGGTGACCGGGAACCCGTCGGCACGCAGCTGCTTGACGGCAGCATCCAGATACAGGCTGTTCCACCAGATGACCGCATTCAACGCCAGACCCAGACTGCCCAGCTGATCCTCCAGACCTTCGCGGTAGCGCTGACGCAGCTGGCCCCGGTTGCCGAAGGCGATCTTCCGTGCCAGGCGGTGGCGGGCCTCCTGCACGTTCAGCTGGGTGCCGATCATCCGCCGATAGCCTTCGTCGGCGATGAACTGCAGCAGATGCAGCGTCTTGGAAATCCGGCCGTAGTGCGCGAACGCCTCGCCCAGGCCGGTGGTGCGGCCGTCGGCCGACAGCATCCGGATCAGGTCGTAGGCGCGCACCGTGCCCATTGTCAGCGAGCCGGCCACCCGCAGCATGTCGCCCCAGTGCGCGCGGATCTTGTCCAGCCGGACGGTGTGGCGGGACATGTGCTCCAGCGGCCCGTAGACAGCCCGGGTGTTGGTGCGCCACAGCCGGGTGACATGCTGCCCCGGCTGGACTTCCCCGAGCTGCTGCTGGAGGTCTTCGACCGCACCGGCCTGCCGGCCGACTTCACCTACATCTCCGGCGCCGCGGGCACGAACGCCGCGACCGTCTCCACCGCCGAGACCAGCTTCTCGCGCGGCACCACCTCCTCGATCGCCTTCCATACCTCCACCGGAGGTGATCCGGTTCCGCGCAGTCGAGGCCGGCACCGCCGTGCTGGCGATGGTGCGCATGGCCGCGGCGAGCCCGACGCCGCGGCCTCGACCGCTCGGCGGCGATTCCTTTGGCCGCTCTGGATGGTCCCCATTGGGGCGGCTCAGCGAGAGCCGACACAACAGGCGAGGGAGGACCACGGTGAGCACGATCGAGGAGTTCGCCGCGCTCGCGGAGCCATACCGTCGCGAGCTGCTGGCGCACTGTTACCGCATGATGGGCTCGGTGCACGAGGCCGAAGACCTGGTGCAGGAGACCTACCTGCGCGCCTGGCGCGGCTTTGAGGAGTTCGAAGGACGCTCGTCCCTGCGCACCTGGCTCTATACGATCGCCACCAACGCCTACCTGAACGAGCGCAAGCAACGCAACCGGCGTCCTCTGCCCTCCGGCCTCGGGCCGGCGAGCGGCGACCCCGATGCCTCGCTCGAAGCGGCGAGCGGAGACGTGCTCTGGCTGCAGCCGATCCCTGACACGATGGTCACGCCCGGCCCGGGCGATCCCGCCTCCATTGTCATCTCGCGGGAACAGCTGCGCCTCGCGCTCATTGCCAGCCTCCAGAAGCTGACGCCGCGGCAGCGGGCCATCTACCTGCTGCGCGAGGTGCTGGAATTCCCTGCAGCGAACGTGGCGGCCATGCTGGAGACCTCCGTGGCCGCGGTCAAGAGCTCGCTGCAGCGCGCTCGCGCGGCCTTGACCAACGTCGACACCGCGCACGAGAAACTCACCGAGCTTGATATCCAGGACCTGCTGGAGCAGTACATGACCGCCTTTGAGAAGGCGGCTCTGGAGCGGGCCTTGCGGAAGGACGCCGCGCTGGAGATGGTCGGGTACTCCACGTGGTTCTCCGGGCTGGACACCTGCCTGCGTCACCTCGCCCGGGTGCTCGGCTCTCCCGGAACCTGGCGGATGGTTCCCGTCCAGGCCAACGGGCAGCCCGCCGCGGCCGCCTACCTACGCCGTGGCGACGGCGCCTACGAGGCCTTCGGCCTCGCCGTCCTCACCGTCACGTCGGGCGGCATCAGCCGGATCACCGTGTTCGGTAAGGAGGACTTGCATCTTGGTTCGGCGTACCGAGCGCTCTGCAGTGAGGTCACGACGAGACGCGTCGTCCGAACCGCGCCATGAGTCGGTCGCCTGGGCCGCCTCCATCGGGCGAGCCATGCTGCAAGTGGCTGGTACCGGTGGTCAAGACCAGGGGAGGAGCTCCAGAACACCGGCGGCCAGCGGCGGCGGAACGGGCCGGTCGCGTCTACAGGACCAGGCGATGTCCCAGGCGTGGACGGTGATCTCCACCGTGCCCCCGGCGAGGAGGAGACCCCGGGGGCAGGTAGCGGTCACCGATCGCGATAGGGCTGTCCGGGCGCGCGCTCGTCGCGGCCACGGCCAGCAGCCTGCGCGTCCGGACGTGGAAGAAGGCAACGGGATCGTCCCCCGCCTGACTGACCGGCCGCCAGCCGATCACCGCTTCGGTGAGGGCCTCGTAGAGGAGTTCAAGCGCGTCGTTCAGGCGCCACAGCAGCGCCTCGACATCTCCGACAGCGCAGGGCGTCGGCATCGGCAGGTCCTGCGGCCGCACGGGGGTCAGGCATTCATGGGCATAGTCGATGGCCGCGCCCAGCAGCCTGACAGCGTAATCGGTCGGCATATCAATACAGACCTTGCGACGAGCGGAAGGAATCGCACAAATCCGAGTGTCGCCCACTGCGGGCCCTGATCATGGCTCTACACCCAAGCTGACCTCCGAGCCGAGGTCGAGCGGCTCCGCGACCTCAGCCGCAGATCTCCGAAAGCACCGGTCTCAGCCCACCACCGCAGCAACGACGCATCCTTACTCCATCGCCTTGAGGCGGCAAACGCCCGCAACCGCGAACTGGCCCGAGACAACCAGCGACTGCGCCAACAGCTGCAGGAGTTTCAGGGTGGGCAGAGGCCCGCCGGGGAACTGCTGCAGCCGTCCGCCGGTCGCCAGCGGGCCGAGGTCGATGGCGGCCCAGCCGGAGTGCTCGATCAGGCGGGTGATGCGGTCGTAGGCGTCGGCGTGGCCGCCGGACAGGAAGATGACGCGGCGTCCGGCGGGTGTGCGCGGGTCGGCGCCGAGGACGGCGGGGGTGAGGGTGTTGAAGGCCTTGACCAGGCGGGCGCCGGGGACGAGGTCGGCGACGACCTCGCTGGAGGTGCGCCCGCCCAGGTCGGCGACCTTGAAGTCGGGCGGTCCCAGCGGGTTGGTGGTGTCGATGACGATGCGGCCGCCCCAGTCGCTCCCCTCCGTCGCCTTGACGGCTGCCGGTAGGTCGCGCCAGGGCACGGCGAGGACGGCGATGTCCTGCGCGACGGCCTCGCGCACCGTGGCCGGCTCCAGGTACGGGCCTGAGGCTCGGCGCGACGGCACTGACCCGATCAGCGACCGGCCGCGGAGGGCGTAGGCACACGACACCCCTCGGCCCTGCATACGTTTGCCAGGTCGACACCCAATCCGGGCTCACGTGCGACTGCCAACTGCGGAACCCCGGGCTTCAGCCCGTGCGCCTTCGGTCAAATCCAACGGCTCTGAGAGGTCGTCGGTCGGGCCGCTGCCCACCGCTGAGGCTCCTGGCAGGAAACCGGTGATTATTGGCCGTATCGACGGTAGCCGATCCGGCCGTACCAGGTGTAATTATACAGAGATGCCAAGCCCTGTTTTCAATAAGCACCCGCGATGCGCGGCTCATTCACCATTACATCAAAGCGATATCGCTTTCCGTTTCACGACCACATCGGCACCCGCGGGCGCGCCCGACGCCCCCCCGAATGACATGCCCGAAGGCCGCGGCATGCCTGAGCGTTACAGAAGCGATCGACCATCAAACCCAAGACAGGACGACACGACGCGACGAACTGCCCCTCCTGCTCGTGGCGACTCTCATAGCAGGAGCCGGGGAATGCGACAGCCATCCCAAAGCGGGCTTCGCACGCCGATCGCCGCTCGACCCGTATCTAAACGTTTCCCGAGGAAGAAATGACAAAGCTGAGAAAAATATTAACAATGGCCGCCCTTATCGGTGCGAGCCTGTCCGTTGCGACGATAAATCCTCCGCCGGCCAACGCTGACGGTTGGGTCAGTCCCCCGTACCCTTGTGGTGGGCCACAGCCCAGTGACGCCACGGTACAGATACTCTCCAGCGGCAGAGACATAGAACCGAAAGGTGCTCTAATAAGAGTCCCTAACGGCGGCGAAGCGCGACCTGCTGATGCCGATGCATGAGATTAAAGAGGAATCGCTATCGATAGAAGCGAGTGTGAACACCGCGCTCGAATTCGCCAAGATAGTCGGCGCATCCCGTAGCATCGGGATCGTCACGACCACAACTGAAAAGACCGCGACCTGGGTGGGGGCCGTACCTACCGTTCCACCCAAGAGGGTGGGGTATGCCCAAGCATACGCGGAATTCGTTAGAATGGCGTATCGCAACATCCAGCACGTTGAGCGGTTCAACATCTTGGGCACATGGTGGTGTGTCAGCGGCGACGTCACCAGTTACCGCTCGGCCAAGGTTCCCATTAGTTCAACGATCTGTCATTGGCTCGACCCAATAACAAGGTGCACGAAGTCGATTTATTACAGTGGCGGTAGCGGCGGCTACGGGCAACCCCCCGGCAGTGGCACGCCCGCTCCTCCGCCTGGTCCGCAGCCGGTGACCGATGTGCGCGGCTTGGCCGACGGCACCCTGTTGCACACGACCGACACCGGCAGGATTTACAAGATGGTCGGCGGCGCGCCGGTGTGGCAGGCCACCTGCAACGACAACATCTGCTCAGGAACGCCACGCCCCACCACGCAAGGGGTGATCAACGCAGGTCCTGCAACCCCCCGCAACGCCACCTCGGCGATCGACCAGCGCGGCCGGATCTACATCTTCGTCGGCGGCTTCCCCGTCTGGCAGGACTCCTGCGCCGCCCCGGTGACCTGCGGCACGCCGGTGAAAATCTCCGACTGGTCCATCGACGCCCGCGACCACATGAACCAAGTTCCGGCCGACGGGAACCTGGTGCAGGCCAAGGACGGCAACACCGACCTGCCTGTTTCCATGACGCTGGGTGGCGCCCTGGTGCCCTTCGCCAATCCTCAGGAGGTCATCGACGTCGGTCAGGGCACCGACTGGGCCAGCCGCGTGGTGGCGATCTCGGCCGGCAGCTACAACCGGATCGGCTTCATCCCCACCGACGGGACCCTTGTCCAAGGCACATCCGGCGGCGCCTCCACAGCGGTCGCGATGTACCTGGGAGGTGCGAAAATTCCGTTCGCCAACCCTCAGGAGGTCATCGACGCCGGATACGGCGCCGGCTGGGCGTCGAAGGTACGTGCCATCCCTTCCCGGCACTTCAACACCCTGCCCACCGTTCCCGATGACGGCACTCTGCTCCAAGGGTCCAACGGGTCGACTCCAGTAGCCGCCATGATCGGCTTGGCAAGAGTGAACTTCGGCAGCCCACAAGAGGTCATCGACGCCGGCTTCGGCACCGACTGGGGATCGAAGGTGCGGGCCGTTCCGGAGCGGGTCTTCAACTCCCTGCCGACACAGATCATGGACGGCACCCGGATCAAGAACGGTACTCTGACCGCGCAGGCTGTGGTCGTCGGCGGGGCGAAGATGCCCTTCGCCAGCTTGGAGGAGCTCAACGGCTCCGGATACGGTGACCGACCCGTGTGGACCATCCCCACCCGCACCTGGGACGCCCTCCCAACGAAGATCGCAGACGGTACGCGGATCAAGAACGCGGGTTCATCGGCGCAGGCGGCGATCATCGGCGGCGCGAAGATGCCCTTCACCAGCATCGATGAGCTCATCGCCTCCGGCTACGGCAATCGTCCGGTGCAGGTGGTGCCTGCCCGCGTCTGGGACGCCTTGCCGAACGACATCGGAGACGGAGTCCGCATCGGCAAAGCCGGCGACACCGCCCAAGCGGCGGTCGTCGGCGGGGCGAAGATTCCCTTCATCTCCATGGAGGAACTCGAAAGCGCCGGCTATGCGGACGATCCCCTGCACATCCTGCCTGCACGCGTCTGGGACGCCCTGCCGGGGCGGATCGGGGATGGCACGCGGATTGTGAAGGCGGGCACGACATCTGAGGCCGCGATCGTCGGCGGCGCCAAGATCGAGTTCCACACCATGGCCGAACTCACCGCCTCCGGCTACGGCGACGAACCCCGCCAAACCATCCCCGTCCGCGTCTGGGACAACCTGAACGAACAGATCGCCGACGGGACCCGGATTGTCAAGGCGGGGACCACGTCTGAGGCCGCGATCGTCGGCGGCGCCAAGGTCGAGTTCCACACCATGGAAGAGCTCACCGCTTCCGGTTACAAGGACAAGCCGCGCCAGGTCATCCCGGTCCGCGTCTGGGACGGCCTGACCAGGCAGATCAAAGACGGGACCCGGATCGCCAAGGCGGGCACGACATCTGAGGCCGCGATCGTCGGCGGCGCCAAGATCGAGTTCCACACCATGGCCGAACTCACCGCCTCCGGCTACGGCGACAAACCCCGCCAAACCATCCCGGTACGCGTCTGGGACAACCTGAACGAACAGATCGCCGACGGCACCTACGTCAAGTCTCCCGACTCGGCGACGGTGTGGCTGATCAATGCGGGGCGGAGAACGGCCGCGCAGCAGTCCAGCAACGTGCAGGTGATTCCCGCCAGGGTCCTGAACGCCATCCCCTTGAGCTGACGGTCTCGGTGGAGATCCGCGCCGCCGAGTGAGCGCGGCGCGGATCTCCGTCTCTTCCATGAGAAAGGACCCCAATGCGGACCTATCGAGGGTGGTGGCTGTGCATCGGTGTCCTTCTCCTGACCGCACTGCTGCCCGCCACCGCGCAGGCGAGCGACGGTGCGCTCGCCTACCCGGTACGTGACGCGTACCGGATCAAGTCCATTCAGCCTGACTTCTGGCCGGACAAGGCGGAGATCGCCGGGAGCAACACCGGCGGCGTGGCGATCAACTTGGTGTGGGCCCGCTGGGATCCGCAAGTCAAGCAGGCGCCGTGCGCTGCGAGCGAGCAAGAGTACGACGGCCGCTGCTTTGCCGTGCCGGCCGAAGTGGACGCTGAGATTCGCGACTGGAGCGCACGCGGCCTGGTGGTTACTGGCATCGTGTACGGCACGCCCGGCTGGGCACGGACCGGCAAGCCGTGCTCCCCTGCCGCTCCCGGTTTCGACCTCTTCTGCACCCCGAACAACCCGGCGGACTACGCCCGGTTCGCCGGCATGCTCGCCGAACGATACGACGGGCTGCACGACCACGGCCGGGTGGCCGACTTCGTCATCGGCAACGAGGTCAACAGCAACGTCTGGTTCGACATCGGCTGCGGCCAGGGCACGGCCTGCGACACCGGGGGGTGGTTGCAGGAGATCTCGGCGAACTACAACGCCGCCTACGATCGGGTGGTCGCCGAGCAGCCCAGCGCGCACGTGCTGATTTCGCTGGATCACCAGTTCGGCATGGAATTGGAGCGGCCCGCCGCAACCGATGCCACCCTGGCCGGTCAGACGGTGCTGCGTGGTCTGGCCGAGCGGGCCGGCAACAGGCAGTGGCGCGTGGCCTTCCACCCGTACGCGCGTGACCTGCGCAGCGACGTCTTCTCCACCGACGACTATCCCTACGTCACCTACGGCAACCTCGGCGTGCTGGTGGGCTGGCTGCGCGCGACCTTCCCCGCCCAGACGGCGGCGTGGTCACAGGTGCAGCTCACCGAAAGCGGAGTCAACTCCCTCACCCCGTCCTCGCCCCAACGCCAGGCCAGCGCGGTGTGCCAGTCCTTCCGCAACGTGCTCGCCACCCCCGGCATCGTCAACTACGTCTACCACCGCATGAGCGACCATCCCGACGAGGTCTCCGGCGGGCTCGCGCTCGGTCTGCGCAACCACGATGGCACCGCCAAGCCCGCCTGGGCCGCCTGGGCTATGGCCAACCGCAGCGACCTGACGCCGTCCCAGCTGTCCTGCGGCTTCGAGCATCTGCCGTTCACCAGGCTCACGCGGGGAAACCATCCCACCCGCGGCCACTGGGCCTCCTCCCGCACCCTGCCGCCCGGCTTCACCACCGAAGGCAGTTGGCGGCTGCGCCGCGACCATGTCGCAGGAACTGTTCCGCTGTTCGAATGCCAGGTCGGCGGGCACAACCTGCTCAGCCTCGAGCCAGGGTGCGAAGGGCTGCGGCCGCTCGGCCCGGTCGGCCACATCTACACTCGGCAGGGACCCAACACCATTCCCCTCTATCGGTGCTACATCCCTGGCAACGGGGACCACTTCATCTCCGCAAATTCCGGTTGTGAAGGCCATCGGACCGAAGGGCGCCTCGGCTACGTCTACAACGCCTACCCGACGAATCGCGCCATCTGCTTGGCGGCCGGGTCCACGGTTGCGGCCATCTGTTTCGACTCCTGTGATGGAACCCTTCGGTGTGCGGCGTCTCCGGCTCGGCACTAGGGCGTTTTCTCATGGCAACAGGGCCAGTTTGCCGATGGTGGCTCTGGTCTCCAGTTCCGCGAGCGTTTTCGGGCCGTCGGCCAGTTCGTACGCGGTGGGCCGGCCGGGGCCGAGCACACCGGCGGCGATGAGCGCGAATAGCTCACCCATGACCTCGCCGAAGATCTGCGGTGCGGCCTGGATCAGGAGGCCGATGTTCAGGCCGATGACGTGGATCTGGTGCTTGTACACCAGGTCCCAGTTGGTGATCGCGGCTTCCCCGCCCGCCAGGCCGTAGACGACGACCCGGCCGGTTACCCGCTTGGTCGCGGCCAGGCTGGCGTTGAGGGTGGCGCCGCCGACCGACTCCAGTACCAGGTCGGCGCCCGCGCCGCCGGTCAGCCGCAGGACCTCGGCGGCGATGTCGCCGCCGCGGGAGTCGATGACGTGGTCGGCGCCCAGCGCCCGTACCACCTCGTGCTTGCCTGGCGAGGCCGCGGCGATCACCGTCGCGCCGTAGTGTTTGGCCATCTTCACTGCGGCCTGGCCGGTCCCGCCGGCGGCGGCGTGGATCAGCACGCTCTGCCCCGCGGTGACGCCGCCCAGTGGCTTGAGCGCCGCCAGTGCGGTCGGCCAGTTCACGACCAGGCCCAGCGCCTGCTCATCAGCCCAGCCCGTCGGCACCGGGACCGCGGCGTCTGCGGGCAGCACCATGTACTCGGCGAAGGCGCCGCCTCCGATGCCGACGCCGATGACGTGGGCGCCGGGCTCCAGCTCCCGCGGCAGGCCGCGCACATTCGACCCGGACACCGCCCTGCGCAAGGCGCTGGGGGTGTTCTGGGAACGGGGCTACGAGGGCACCTCGCTCAACGACCTGGCCCAGGCCATGGGGATCGCCTCGGCCAGCATCTACGCCTGCTTCGGCAGCAAAGAGGACCTGTTCCGCCAGGTCATGGCGCTCTATGGCACGACCTCAGGCGAGCCGCCCAGGCGCGCGCTGCGCGAACAGCCGACCGCTCGCGCCGCTATCCACGCCATGCTGCGCGCCACCGCCGATGAGATCACCCACTCGGACGCACCGCATTACTGCATGCTCATCCTGGCCGCGCCCACCGGCGCCGTGGAAAACCACGCGGCCCGGGAGTTCCTGGCCGACCTGCGGCGCGACATGCTCAGCACCATCAGAGACCGGCTCGCTCGCGGCGTCACCGACGGCGACCTCACCGCGCCGCCCGCCAGCCTCGACGCCCTCGCTCGCTACTACACCACCGTGGTGCAAGGCCTATCCATACAAGCCCGCGACGGCGCCAGCCGCGCCGAGCTGGAAGCGGTCATCACCTGCGCGATGGCCGCCTGGGACACGCTCACCTCCACGCCATCACACCCAGTGAGCTAGACAACTACCGGCAAGCACCCAAACTCCATCCGCGAGGGCAGGCTCAACTCCATCACCCTGCTGCGCCGGCTGGGCTCCCACTCGCGCAAGGACCAGACGTACCGAGCCATTCGGGAGGTCGGCCGCAGCGTGCGCACCATGGCGCTCCTGCGTTTCCTCGCCGACCCGGCCCTGCGGCGGCGCATTACCGCGGTCGCCAACAAGGTCGAAGGCTTCAACGGCTTCTCCGCCTGACTGCGCTTCGGCAACGACGGCATCCTCGCCGACAACGACTCGGCCGAGCAGGCACCCCGGGCCGGAGAAGATGATCAAATGCCCTCGGCCTGGTGCTCAACTGCGTCACGCTGTGGAACACCTTCTACATGGACCGGGCCCTCGATCAGCTCAAAGCCGAGAGCTACCCCTGACCGAAGAAGACGTCGCACGCCTGTCACCCTTCGTCCGCCAGCACATCAACATGATCGGCACCTGCTCCTTCGCCCAGCCTGACCTCGGCCCCGCCGGCGTCCGGCAGCTCCGCAACCCCGACGAGCCGAACTGGGAGGATGAGATGCTCTAGCCCCAGAGCCCCGAGCAAGTACTTTCGTGGGCTGGAAAACGGTGGTCTCTCGCGAGATCGACCGGACTGATTAAGACGCGTTCAGGCGGCTGAACCACGTTTTGGTACGGTGTAGCAGATCGATACGGTGGATTCGCTCAGCGATGTTGTGGCCCTCACGCGGGTAGACGACGAACTCGTGTTCCACGTCGAACCTGCGCAGGGCCCGGTGAAGGAACTCCGCCTGGCTGAGCGGGACGTTGGTGTCCTGTGCACCATGAACGATCAGGACCGGGGTTCGGATCTTGGTGGCGTAGGAGATGGGGCTCCGCTCGTCATGTGGGTGCGGGCCCACCCCCTCCCAGCCGGTGCTGCCACCATGCGCCGCCTCGAACGCGCCGAGTTCGCCGGTCGCGGCGAGCATGCCCCAGTCACTGATCCCCGCACCCACCAGCGCCACTTTAAAGCGGTCGGTCTGACCAACTGCCCAAGCGGCCATGTATCCGCCGTGACTGTAGCCGCCGATGCCCAACCTGTCCGGGTCAGCCACCCCCTGCTCGATCAGCAGGTCGATGCCGGTGAGCAGGTCATGCCACTCCTCCCTGCCGAGAATGCCGTTCGTGGCGAAGGCGTGCCCGTGACCCTGGCCACCCCGGGGATTGGGCAGGAAGACGGCGTGACCCTCGGCGGCCAACCACTGCGCGGGCTCGTAGTGATGCAGGAGCAACTGGTCGGCCCAGCGTCCATAAGGCCCGCCGTGCACGATCGTGACCAAGGAGAACGGGCCGTCCTCGCGGGACTTGCCGGGCGGCAGGACGAGTAGGCCATCCAGGTCCAACCCGTCTTTCGCGCGATAGGAAAGGCGTTCTTGGGCACCCCACTCGATGTCCCGCAGCTCGGGTGCGGTGTCACTGCGCCGTACCAACGGACCTTGGACAGGACCCGCGAAGACCGATCGTGCCTCGTGCGCCTCGCTCCTGGCCACCGCGACCGTCGCGCCATCCGCGCTGGCCGTCAGCCACAACGCCAGGCCCCGCAGGGGCAGAACCTCGACGAGCCTTCGCGTGGCCGGGTCAAGGCGATGGATCGCGGAGTCCAGCCCGTTCGCGACCAGAGCCAACCCACCAGCGGTCAGGTTGAGCGGGCAGACCGGTAGACCTTCGGTGAGATTACGGTGCTTCCCCTCCGTCAGCGCGACATCCAGCACAGCGTTCCCGCCGGCGATGCCGGGCGGTGTCGTCGCGACGTATGCCACATGCCACCCGTCCTCTCCCTCCCACCAGGTGAGCGAGCCCGCCGACACGGCCGCCGCGCCCAGTTCCCGCACCTCGCCGGTGGCCGGGTCGAACAGGTGCAGGCGTGGCGTCAGCTCGCCGGGATCGGGATCGGCCGACTCCTGCGTGAGTACGGCGAGCATCCCGCCCCCGGGCCGCTCGGCCACTTCGACCACATGCCGCCCCTGAAAGACCTCTGGGGTCTTGACCGCACCGCTCCGCAGGTCGAGCAGCCGCAGCCGGCCATGGTTCCCAGCCTCGCTCCACACCCACGGATCGCTCTCGCCAAGGTCCGGCGAGAGCACGACCACAGTGTTGGAGTCGGCGAGCGGTAGGTAGGTGCTCACCTCGCCCTTCCACGAGCTACGGTCGCCCCCTTCAGCCCGCTCCCGATGCAGCTGCGCTTCCGTCCGGAAGTAGACATACTGCGAGTCAGCTGACCACTTGGGGTCGATCCCTTCCCCCAGCTTCCTCGATGGCGCATTCCCGTCCACCCCCGCCACCCAGACCGTCTTGCCTGGCATCACGCCATATGCCACCCACCGCCCATCCGGCGAAACCACCGGACCAACGGGCATCCGCGCGTCAACCACCATCTCTTCGGTCAGCATCGCCCGATGTTCGCACATAGAGTCGGCACCCACTCGGTGACCATCGCTTTACGAACTACCTCAGACGTCAGGTCCGCGCTGGGGCCCAATCTGGAGTTGGCAGGCGGACGCCAGGTCAGCCAGGTCAGTGGCTGCCGGACAGCTCCCCGGACAAGGCGCCGTGCATGCGCGCGCTGGGCTGGTTCAGACCGATGATCCGTACAGTCTTGCCGCGGGCGGCGTACTTGGCCTCGACGGCGTCCAGGGCGGCCACGGAGGAGGCGTCCCAGATGTGGGCGTCGGTCAGGTCGATGACCACGTCGTCGGGGTCGGTGGCGTAGTCGAACTGGGAGACCAGGTCGTTGCTGGAGGCGAAGAACAGCTCACCGGTGACGGCGTAGACGACCTGGTGGCCGTCGGGGTCGAGGCAGGCGGTGACGTTGGCCAGGTGGGCAACGCGGCGGGCGAAGATGACCAGGCCGGTCAGGGAGCCGACGACGACGCCGAAGGCCAAATTGTGGGTGGCCACGACGACGGCGACGGTGACGACCATGACCGTGATCTCGCCGGCGGGCATGCGTCGAAGCGTGCCCGGGGCGATGGAGTGCCAGTCGAAGGTGCCGAAGGAGACCAGGATCATGACGGCGACCAGGGCGGCCATCGGGATCTGGGAGACCAGCGGGCCGAAGACGATGCACAAGACCATGAGCAGCACGCCGGCGGTGAAGGTGGACAGGCGGGTGCGGGCGCCGTTCTTGACGTTGATCATGGTCTGGCCGATCATGGCGCAGCCGCCCATGCCGCCGAAGAAGCCGGTGACGATGTTGGCGATGCCCTGGCCGATGGACTCGCGGGTCTTGGAGGAGCGGGTGTCGGTGATGTCGTCCACCAGCTTGGCGGTCATCAGCGACTCCATCAGGCCGACCAGGGCGAAGCCGATCGCGTACGGCGCGATGAGGGTCAGCGTGTCCAGGGTGAAGGGCACGTCCGGCAGGCCGGGGATGGGCAGCGAGGACGGCAGGGTGCCGCGGTCGCCGACGGTGGGCACGGCCAGGTGGGCGCCGATGGTCAGCGCGGTGAGCGCGGCGATGGAGATCAGCGGCGCCGGGATCGCCTTGGTCAGCCGGGGCAGGAACACCATCAGCGCGAGCGCGCCGCCGACCAGCGGGTAGACGATCCAGGGCACGTCGATGAGCTCTGGCACCTGCGCCATGAAGATCAGGATGGCCAGGGCGTTGACGAAGCCCACCATGACGCTGCGCGGTACGAACCGCATCAGCTTGGCCACGCCGAGCGCGCCGAGCACGATCTGGATGAGGCCGCCCAGGATGACGGTGGCGATCAGGTAGCCCAGGCCGTGCTCACGCGCCAGCGGGGCGACGACCAGGGCGATGGCACCGGTGGCGGCGGAGATCATGGCGGGCCGGCCGCCGGCGATGGCGATGACCACGGCCATGGTGAAGGAGGCGAACAGCCCGACGCTGGGATCGACTCCGGCGATGATGGAGAACGAGATCGCCTCGGGGATCAGGGCGAGCGCGACGACCAGGCCGGACAGGATCTCGGTGCGGGCCACCGAGGGCTTCATCC
Source organism: Nonomuraea turkmeniaca (assembly GCF_005889735.1). GTDB lineage: Bacteria > Actinomycetota > Actinomycetes > Streptosporangiales > Streptosporangiaceae > Nonomuraea > Nonomuraea turkmeniaca. The sequence goes on along the minus strand of NZ_VCKY01000064.1, from coordinate 23,489 downwards.
AGCCGGGGCGGCCGGGTCGCAGGCGGGCGGCCAGGGTCGTTGACGGACGGGCGGGCACAGATGAGCGAGGCAACAGGCGTCCTTCACGGATGGAACAGCCCTCGATGGGGCAGCGGGCAGCGTGCCACGGCCAGGGCAGGAGGCAGCACGGAAGGGAGGCAGCCGGGCAGCGGCCGCAGGGGCACGCTCGCGGGCGGGGCCCGGAATCGAAGAAGGCGGCCAGCCGGACGATGATGTCAGCGGCGCTGCCGCGGGCAGGTCACGGCGGGCAGCAGGCGGTGGTGATCAAAGGCATGCGCGCGTCGATGTTCCTTACCTCGCGTGGGATTGGCGCTCGGCCGGCGCCGGTACGTGTCGTGGGCCGGATGTGCCAGAGTGGCGGGATGTCCGGTCTGTGCCGGGACACCCCAATGCGGTCCGGCCATCGGCAACTCTACCGTAACGTTAGGGTAGAGATTTGGCGGGGTCGGGTATGGCCGCCCGCACCGCCGCCACCAGTTGAGCAGTGAGGTCGTGCGAAACATGGACGGATCGGCGCTTTCCGCCACCCAGGGCGAAGTCCCGGATCCGGCGAGCAGTGGCAGAGATCACAGCGGGGATCACATGCACATCGGGCAGGTGGCGGCGCGCACCGAGCTGTCGTTGCGGACCATCCGGCACTACGACGAGGTGGGCCTGGTGCGGCCATCGGCCCGCAGCCAGGGCGGCTTCCGGCTCTACACCGAGGCCGATGTGGCCCGGCTGATGGTGATCCGCCGGATGAAGCCGCTGGGCTTCACGCTGGAGGAGATGGGCGAGTTGCTGTCCATCACCGATCGGCTCGACAACAGCGGCGCGGCAGCCCTGGAGGCGGCCGAGCGCGAGCAGTTGCTGGCGCGGCTGGGCCGGTTCGAGCAGGCCACCCGCGAGCGCTGCGAGGCGCTGCGCACTCAGCTGAGCAGGGCCGAGGAGTTCGCCGCCGACCTGCAGCGGCGCGCCGGCCAGCTGACCGGCGGCCCTGCCTGACCGGAGTGTCCGAGCTCGTCTGCCGCCTTGATCTCTCCTGCGGTCGAGATTTGAGGATGGGCCTGAGGGATGGCCCGCAGGCGGGTGCGAAGGAGGTCAGGTGTGATCGAGGTACGCCCCGACGTTGTCGCGGCTCCGGACCCCGAGTGCATGGCGTTGTTCGGAACGTAGAGGGTGGGCTCGCCGCAGCGGCAGGAGGCCGCAGCGCAGGCCACTGCGGCGGCGTGGCAGGCGCCGCCGTGGCCAGGGGCGCGGCTGCGCTCGTACGCGGTGCTGGCCGGCGACGACGGCGATACTCTGCTGCACGTCGCCCACGTCACCGACCCGGCGTCTCGGATGGACGGCAGCGCGACGTTGATCACCGACACATCGACCACCACCATGAACTGCGCCGCGCACACCCGCGCCAGGATCGCTCCCACCGGCCAACCCACTCCAGATCAATGCGGCCACATCGGTTTACTGAGCATGCAAACCGATGTGTCCGCCTCGGAAATCTGGGACGTAGGATGATCGCGGCGGCCTGGCCGTCCGCCGCTTGAGGATCCTCGTTGAGGCGTCGCCCATCCGGGGTTTGAGGGTCGGGCCGGGTTGTCCGGTCGCGTCTCCCTGATGCATGGGGAGGTGCGCCCGGATGAGCGCTCGTGTCGGTGCCGTCGTGCTGGCGGCGGGTGTGGTGGCCAGCATGGCGCTGGGGCAATTCATCCCGTTTCTCGGGGCGGTGGGCGAGGAGTTCGCCCTGCCGCTCAGCGCTGTGGGCTGGCTGTCGTCACTGATCACGCTGGTGGCCGGGCTCACGTGTCTGCCGTTGGGCATCTGGCTGGAGGGCCGGCGGCTGCGCGGGATCTTCCTGGCGGCTCTGCTGGTGCTCGCATCGGCAGGGCTGGGAGCGGCGTTCGCGGGCGGCGCTGCAGCGTTGTTCGCGGTGCGGGTGATTCAGGCCGCAGGCTATGCGCTGGTGATGATCACCGGGCCGAGCCTGCTGGCCCGGCTGCCGACCGGCAGGGCGCGGCAGAGCGCGCTGGCGTTGTGGGGGTTGTGCATTCCGGCCGGGCTGACGTTGGCCACCGCCGGGGCGGCGCTCGTGGGAACGGCCGGATGGCGTGGCCAGGCGGTCGGTGTAGGGGGGATCACCCTGGTGGTGGCGGGGTTGGCCGCCACGCTTCCCCGCGATACCCGGACCGGCCGGCGCGAGAGGGCCGATCAGGGATCCGGAGCCGGTGCGGGCTGGGCGGTGGCCGCCGTGGCGGCCGGGTTCGCGCTGATCGCGTTGATCGGGGTCAGCGTGGTGACCATCCTTCCCGCCTATCTCACGGCCGAGTCGGGCCTGTCCGATACGAGCTCCAGCCTGCTGACCGCCGTGGTGTCGGCGGGCAGCGTGCTCGGCAGCCTGGCCGCGGGCGCGGGCCTGCGGGGCGGCGCACGACCCGCCAGGCTGATCGCCGCGGCGTTGCTCATGGCACCGCTGAGCGCCGGGATCTTCACGCCGATGCCGGTGGCGGTCGTGGCCGTGTGCGCGGCGGCAGTGCTCGTGCTCAACGGCCTGGCCGTCTCCGCGTTGTTCGCGGCCCTTCCCGCGGTGGCGGGTGATCGCGTCGCCGTGGCGGTCGCAGCCCTCACGCAGGCGGGCAGCCTCGGCACACTGCTCGGGCCGCCGCTGTATGCGGGGGCCGTCGAGACGATGGGATGGGGCGCGGCGATCGCGGTGAGTGCGGCCATCTCTAGTGCGGGCGTCGGGTGCGCCCTGGCCGCGCTGCGCGGTCGTTAGCCGGCGCGGTCGGTGAAGGCGCGTTGCTGGATCGCATAGGGGGCAGACCAAGTACGGGAGAAAGGGATAGTGCCTCTGATCGCCTTGCCGAAGACTTTGATCAGGTCGTCCTGCCACCGGATTTCGTTGGGAGCGCGACGGACCGGCGATCTGGGCGCGTGGCCGCCCCTGGGTCGGCAAGTCGTGGTCCGCAGTGTGTTGAAAATCGTTCTGATCCCGACAGGCCTGCCCTGCACGGGTCTGGCCGTGGGGAGGCGAGGTGGGGCGCAGAACTTCAGCAACCAGCATGTCATAGGCCGCCAAACCTTGAAGATCCCTACGCGGGTGTTGTGCTTCGGCCGGCGTGGTGCCGGTAACTGCCGGGCGGTGCCCCGTACTGGCGCTTGAAAGCATGGGTGAAGGTGTACTGCGAGCTGTAGCCGACCTGCTGGGCGATCGTGTTGACGGGGGCGTCGGAGGTGCGCAGGAGCCGGGCGGCGGTGGTCATCCGCCACCATGTCAGGTAGGTGAGCGGTGGCTGGCCGACCAGATGGGTGAACCGCCGGGCGAAGGCGGCGCGGGACAGGCGGGCCTGCGAGCCCAACTCCTCGACGGTCCATTGCCGGCTGGGGTCTTCGTGGATGGCGCGGAGGGCAGCGGCGACGGCGGGGTCGTGCAGGGCTGCGGCCCAGCCGGTGGCGGAGTGGCCAGAGACGCGCTGCTGTTCGAACCACGCGCGCAGGATGTAGAGCAGGAGAAGGTCCAGCAGGGTGAGCAGGATGGTGTCGGAACCTGGGCGGGCGTCGCTGTCCAGTTCCACGCCGAGGAGTTCGATCGCGGCGCGGAGTTCGCTGTGGCGCCCTACCCGCGTCGGTAGGTGGATGACCTCGGGCAGGTCGTTCAGGAGTGGATGTGGCCCGGATCCGTCCAGGAGGTAGGCGCCGCAGAGCATGACCACCGTCGGCGGCCGGTCGGCTGAGGGTTCGTCCTCGCGGCCATCATGGACTCCGGTGAGCGTTGTGGGCGGCTCGCCTACAGGGGTGGACGGGTCGTCGGCCAGACCGTGTGCGGATCCGCGCGGCAGGAACGCCACGTCGCCCGGCCCGAGCGCGATCGGCTCACCCTGCGCTGGGAGAAGCCAGCACGTTCCCTGGAGAACGATGTGGAACCCGGCAGACGGCATCGCCGGAGACCGCAGGGCGAAGGGAGCGGACCTGATCACCCGGCCCGAGTGGGGTCGACCGGTACGCGCCGCATTCACCACATCAGACAGAACATCCACGCGGCCAGCGTAACCAAGGACGGCCTCGGCGAAGACGATGACGCAAACTCCAGAGCGCATCACGCATTCAATCGTCTTGCATCAGCGCCTTAACGTGCTTGTGGGCTGAGCAACCGCGCAGCTCCCATCGTGAGGAGATGACATGAAGATCGCCGTTTATGGCGCGAGTGGATACCAGGGAAAGCTGGTGCTCACCGAACTGGCACGACGCGACATCGAGACGGTCATGGCCGGACGTGATCTCGCGCGTCTGGAGGAGGCCGCCTCGGCGGTCGGTCTTCCCGACGCGGAACGACGCGTGGCCGACACCAGCGACCATGAGGCGCTTGTGCGCGCGTTCCACGACTGCGACGGCGTCATCAACTGCGCCGGACCGTTCACCTCGTCAGGTGAGGCCGTGGTCCGCGCCGCGATCGCCGCCGGCTGCCACTACGTCGACACCTCAGGCGAGCAGCTCTACGTCAAGAAGATCTTCGACACCTTCACCACGGAGGCGGAGAATGCCGGGGTCACCGTCGTACCCGCCACCAACGACGGCTGCGTCCCGGTCGACCTCATGGCCCACATCCTGGCCGACCGCCTTGAATCGGTCGAAGAGATTGTCACCACCCACGTGGTCGTCGGCGGCGGCATGTCACGCGGCTCGCTGCGTTCGCTGGTCGAAACGACCGACGCCATCAAGGCGGGAGGCATGACCTACCACGACGGCGACTGGCGCCCCGGCATGCCCGCCCGCCACACCGCGATCACGCTGCCCGGACAGTCGGAGGCGACCCCGGTGATGGCCTTCCCCGTGTCGGAGGTAGTGACCATCCCCCGTCATATCCGCGTCCGGCATGTCCAGGGGCTGACCGAGGCGGCGTTGGGCGCCCAGCTGAACACCCCGCTCACGCCAGAGATCATCCAAAGCCTGCCTGAAGGACCCGATGAGGACAGCCGACGCACCCAGCACTTCACCTACGTGCTCGACGCCACCAGTACCGACGGCCGCCGCGCCCGCGGCATCGTCCAGGGTCCCGACACCTACGGCATTACCGCGGTGATCGCCGTCGAAAGCGCCCGCCGTCTCATCGCCAAACCTGCCAAGCCGGGAGTACTCGCACCCGCCCAGGCATACCACCCGACCGCCTTCCTCGATTTTCTTATCCCGCATGGGATCCAGTGGATCGTCGAGGACGCGCCGGCAACCTGACAATGAGCCTTCTCCGTCAACAATCAGCCATGGTGTGTGATCGTCTGGGGCAGTCGTCGGATCCCGATCAGGCCCAGCTCTTTCCCGACCTCTTCGGGCTAGCCCCCGAAGACCTGTAGATCAGCTACCTGGCGGCTGGGGACACGTTCGGGAGCTGAGGGCCTAAACCTTCGGATCCTCGGCGACTGCCGTCTGCGCGTCCACCTGGCTGATGGACACGATGGCGGTGGCCTCACCCTTCTCCGCCAATCATGAAACGGAGTCTAGGGGGAGCAAAGCTCGCCTCGCCGATCTCCGTCTGGCCGCAGAACCCAAGGAACTTCCGGTGCGGAGCGGTGCTGCCGTCCAAACTGGTCGATCATCGGCGTCGGCTGCCAACACCTTGTAATAGCGGAACAGTGTCCACAAAACGCTCTGACATAATCCGGGCCTTCCCGGGCGCCTGCGCCGCGATTTCCTCAACCAGGACGAACCCGATTCGAAAGCCCCTGAAACGACAAGATCCCGCCTGGTCGCGATGATCAGACGGGATCCCGCCAACCTCAGGCCAGCCCTTTCAGGACGGCGCTGAAACCCGTTCGGCCAGATTCAGCGAGGAAACCAAGAATCTCACCGGCGGCAGTGGTCAGCAGTACGGGGCGAGCTTGCCTGCTTCGTGCACGGCCGCGTACCAGGAGAACTCGTCGTTGTCGGAGAAGTAGTAGTAGGTCGCGCCGTTCGGCAGCATCGCCACGGTGATGCCGCCGTATCCGCTCATGAACGGCACCCAGAACGAGCAGTCGTACTGCGGGAACTCGGCCGGGGTGAGTTGTTTGGCCCAGAACCCGTTGTTGTAGCGGAAGCCGGCCGCGCTGGTGGTGGCGATGCCCCGGTCGGCCGGGTCCTTCTGCATGGTGGCGCCGAGCAGACCCGGGTGCAGCACCTGGACGCCGCCCGCGACGCCGCCGTCGTTGTTGTACAGCTTGGCCAGTTTGGCGATGTCGTCGCGGTTGTAGAACAGGCCATAGCCGCCGAAGGCCTGCCCGGTGGCGCTGTTGCCGGTGCGCAGGCTGGTCAGCGCGCCCCTGCTCAGCTTTGCGGGAACGTACACTCCGTCGCGCAGCTCGTCGAACAGGTCCGAGCCGAGGTAGTTGCGCATGGCGCGGGTGGCGATGAAGGTGCCGGTGGTGTGGTAGACCCACTTGGTGCCCGGCGCGACCCGCGATGGGAAGTCGAAGGCCAGGTCGATCTTGGTTGCGTACGGCTCGGCGGAGAGGAAGTCCGACACGATCGCGCCGCCTTCGTCGGTCATGTAGGTGGCGAAGCGGTAGTTGCCCGTGGCCATGTCCAGCGTGTGATTGATCGTGACGCCGGCCCAGCGACCGGTGGCCGAGGCGTGCTCGGGCACCCAGTCGCGGATGAGCTGACCGGACACGCCGGTGCCGTGGGTCTGGGTCAGCCGCATTAGCGCGGTCCCGGCCATCGCCGACTTCGCGGTCGAGTACGACGGCAGCCGCATCACCTCGCAGAACGGGTACGTGCCCTGCCGGGTGGAGCACCCGGACACGTAGTTGACCCCGTCGTGGAGCAGCCCGTACGCGCTCATGTGCGCAGGCGTGACGCCGCTGCCGAAGGCGGCGAGGTCGAGCCCGGCGGACGGGTGGTCGGCGGCCAGGGCGGCGATCGGCTTGGTGGGCAGCCGCCCGGCGACCTCGGCCGCGTGCGCGTTCCGGACGGCCTCCGCGCCCGCGACCGGGTACGGCGTGTACGTCGCGGGGAGCTGGCCCCACAGGTCGAACTTGAAGTACAGGCAGGTCTCCTGGGTGACCTGGTAACGCACCTGGGACACGCTGGTGGCGTTGAACAGGAACGTCATGGTGGCGTTGTGCACGCAGTTGGCGTTGCGCTGCACCAGCGCGAACGGCACCGAGGCCCGCGACCAGCCGCCGTCGCCCGTCTCGGACCAGGCCCGGCCGGGGCTGACCAGCAGGTTCCACACGGCGTTGCCGGTGATCCGCAGGCCCTGCTCGACCGGGATGAGGTGGCTGCCGTTCTGCACGAACTCCAGCGAGATCTCCGGCAGGTGCTTGCGCGGGGAGTCACCGGCGTTGGTGTAGGCGAAGTCGTCCTCCAGCTCGGTGAAGCCGCCCCCGGTCGCCTCGCCGGTGAGCTCCAGGCGGCCGGAGAAGGTGTGCAGCGGCATCGCCGCGGCAGCGGGCAGGGCGAAGGCGCTGTCGGCGATGGTCGACGTCGCCGTGCCGCCGGTCAGCTCGGCCTTGGTGAGCAGGGTGCGGCTGACCGCGCCTGAGCCGGTGAGCGGATCGCCGGGTACCGGGGTGACGGCGGCCGCCGCCGGGGACGCCCCGGTGGCGACGGCGAACGTGCCGAGCAGCGCGGCCAGGGCCAGTCGTAATGCGTGGCGGCGGATGGGGGGTGTGCGCATGGTTCCTCCCGTACGAGGGTGGTACCGGATGGGGGACCGGGCTCAGCCCACGGCGGTCGGGCGGCCGTTCGGGTTGGTCCGGGGGTGGGCCGTGGCCGGGGTGCCCGGCAGCGGCCCGAGGTCGCGCATCACCTCGCCCTGGGTGTACCCGTGCACGGCGGGCGGGAACGGCGGTGCGGCATCACGCAACTGCTTCCACAGCGCGTTGAGGCCGGCGGTGCCGTGCTCGCGGATCGTCGACACGAGGTCCAGGTCGAGGTGGAGGGTGAGGAACTCCTCGCCGCTGCCGCCTTCGGCCAGCACGCGGCCTTCGGGGTCCACGACGACGGATCGGCCGGTGCCGAACAGCCGGCCGATGTTCGGGTTGACCACGTACACCTGGTTGGTGATGGCGTTGGCCTGGGCCAGCACAAGCTCCTGAGCCCGGTCGCTGGTGCGGGTGTAGGTGGGCTGCAGGATGACCTCGGCGCCCATCCAGGCCAGCGTCCGCATGATCTCCGGGACCCAGCCGTCGTAGCAGATGGCCAGGCCGAACCGGCCGACGCCAGGGATGTCGAAGACGACGTGCTCGTCGCCGGGCACCGACGTCTCGTACGGCATCCAGGGGAACAGCTTGCGGTAGCGGGCGACGATCTCCCCCTCGGGTGAGATCGCGAGCGCCGTGTTGTGCAGGGCGTCGCCGGCGCGTTCCACGATGGAGCCGGGGATGATCCATTTCCCGGTCTGCTTGGCCAGCTCGCAGATCCGGTCGGTCAGCGGCCCGGGGATGGTCTGCGCGACGGAGTCCAGGTAGCCGGGCGGCGTGGCGGCGCCGTAGCTGCCCATGCCGGTCAGGTAGTACTCGGGGAAGACCAGCAGGTCCAGTGAGGGAGTCACCGCGGCGCAGGTGCGCACCTCGAGGGCGAACTTGGCGAACGTCGCCTCCGGGTCGCCCTCGACCGGGGCTACCTGGGCGGCGACGATGCCGATGATGCGACTCACGTGATTCTCCTCATGTCAGGACGCCTCGATGGTGTCGGCGAGCAGCGCGGCGCGCCCTCGCCCGGGCATCGCGTCCAGCAGCGCCTTGGTGTACGGGTGTTGCGGGGCGTCGAGCAGCTGCGCCGACGGCCCTTGCTCGACGAGCCGGCCGGCGCGCATGACGCCGACGCGGTCGGCCAGGTGCCGCACGACGGCCAGGTCGTGCGAGATGAGCAGGTAGGACAGGCCGCGGGTGCGGCGCAGCCGGTCGAGCAGGTTGAGGATCTGGGCCTGCACGGACACGTCGAGCGCCGAGGTGGGCTCGTCGAGCACGAGCAGCCTCGGCCCGACGGCCAGCGCGCGGGCGATGGCGACGCGCTGGCACTGGCCGCCGGACAGCTCGTGCGGGTAGCGGCTCCGGTGGGTGCCGGTGAGCCCGACGGCGTCGAACAGCTCCTCGGCCCGCCGTCGCCGGTCGTCGCGGCCGGCGTCCGGGTGGGCGAGCCGCAGCGGCTCGTCGACCAGGCGGCCCGCGGTCATGCGCGGGTTGAGGGCCGCGTACGGGTTCTGGAAGACGATCTGCACCTGAGCGCGCAGCCGCCGCAGCGCGCGGCCGCGCAGCCCGGCCAGCGGCGTCCCGGCGATGGCCACGGTGCCGCCGTCGGGCCGTTGCAGCCCGAGGACGGTGCGGGCGAGCGTGGTCTTGCCGCAGCCGGACTCGCCGACCAGGGCGAAGCACTCGTTCTCGGCCACCGACAGGGACACGCCGTCGACGGCGGTCACGCCGGGGAAACGGACCAGCAGGTCCTGGACGTCGAGGATCATGCCGGGCCTCCGGTGTCCGCGAAGTGGCAGGCCGCCGTGCGTGACGCGGTCACGGCGGCCGGCGGGGGCGGGCTGTGCTCGCACGTCTCCTCGGCGCGCGGGCAGCGGTTGGCGAACACGCATCCGGTGACGGCCAGGACGCTCGACGGGACGGTGCCGGGCAGCGCGGTCAGTGTCGTCCCGGCACGGTCCGCGCGGGGCAGGGCGTCGAGCAGGGCGCGGGTGTAGGGATGCGCGGGCGCGTCGAAGACCTCCGCCGTCGGCCCGGTCTCCGCGACCTGCCCGGCGTAGAGCACGTACACGCGGTCGCACAGGTCGTACGCCTCGGCCAGGTTGTGCGTGACGAACAGGACGCCGAAGCCCCGTTCCGACTGCAGCCGCAGCAGCAGCCGGCGCACCTGCTGGGCCACGGTGACGTCGAGCGCGCTGGTGGCCTCGTCGGCGATGATCAGGCGCGGGTCGCAGCTCAGCGCCAGCGCGATCATGGCGCGTTGCAGCATGCCGCCGGACAACTGGTGCGGGTAGGCCCGCAGGACCCGCCCGGTGTCGGCCAGCTCGACGTCGCGCAGCAGCCGCTCGGCGTGCTCGCGTGCCCGTCCGCGTGAGCCGCCGCGGTGTGCGCGGATGACGCGGTCGAACTGGGCGCCGATGGTGCGTACCGGGTCGAAGGCGGTGCCGGGATTCTGGAAGACCATGGCGACCTGGCGTCCGCGCAGGTCGCGCAGCACCGACGGCGGCGCGCCGATGATCTCGCGGCCGTCCAGGCGCACCGATCCGCTCGCGCGGGCGCCCGGCGGCAGCAGGCCGAGGACGGACAGGCCGGTCAGCGTCTTGCCGCAGCCGGTCTCACCGACCACGCCGACGATCTCCCCGGGCGCGACGGTGAGGCTGACGCCACGCACGGGCCGCACGGCGGCGCCACCGCGCGTGAACTCGACGGTGAGGTCGTCGACGGTCAGCAGTTCAGTCATCGGGTCACCGACCGGGGGTCGAGCACGTCGCGCAGGGCGTCGCCGAGCAGGTTGAAGCCGAGCACCGCCAGGAAGATCGCCAGGCCGGGGAAGGCCGACAACCACCACTCCGTCATCACGTAGGTGCGGCCCTCGGCGACCATCAGCCCCCAGTCGGGAGTGGGCGGCTGCGGCCCGAGGCCGAGGAACGCCAGCGAGCCGACCGCGAGGATCACGGTGCCGATGTCGACGCTGGCCTGCACGATGACCGGCGGTGCGGCGTTGGGCAGCACGTGCCGGGACAGCACGGTGAACGGCCGCAGCCCCAGCGCGCGGGCGCCCTCGACGAAGGGCCGGTCGCGCAGCGCGGCGGTCAGGCCGCGGACCAGGCGGGCGTACCACGGCCACCACGACACGGCCAGGGCCAGCGCCGCGTGCAGCAGGCTCGGCCCGAGCAGCGCGACGATCACCATGGCCAGCAGCAGGGGCGGGAACGCCAGGAACATGTCCGCGATCCGCATGACGATCTCGTCGAACCGCCCACCCCGGTAGCCGGCGGCCAGCCCGAGCGGCACGCCGATCAGCACGGCCAGCGCCACCACCAGGATGGGGACGACCAGCGCGGGACGGGCCCCCAAGATGATGCGCGACAGCACGTCCCGGCCGAGCGGGTCGGTGCCGAGCCAGTGGGCGCCGCCCGGCGGCAGGTCGTGCCGAGCCACGTCGGCGAGGCCCGCCCCCTGCTCCGGGAAGGGGGCCAGCCACGGGCCGAACAGCGCGGTCAGCACGAGCAGCGCGATGAGGACCAGGCCCAGCAGGCCCAGCCGGTCGCGGGTCAGCGCGGCGACGACCTGGCGGGCCCGGGTGGGCGCGGCGGCCTCGACGACCCCGGTCATGCCCGGCGGACGGCTCATGACAACCTCACCCTCGGGTCCAGGCGCGCCTGGACCAGGTCGACGATCAGATTGACCAGCACGTAACCGGCGGCGCCGAAGAGCGTGATGCCCATGATCACCGGATAGTCCATGTTGAGCAGGGCGGTGGAGGCGAACAGCCCCAGGCCCGGCCAGTTGAACACCACTTCGACGAAGAACGTGCCGGTCAGCGAGTAGGCCAGGGTGAGCCCGGCGACGGTCGTGGTGGGCGGCAGCGCGCCGCGCAGCGCGATGCGCCAGTGCACGATCCGCTCCCGCAGGCCGTACGCGCGGGCGGCGCGGATGTGGTCGGCGGCCAGGATCTCCAGCATGCTCGCGCGGGTCATCCGGGCGATGACGCCGATCGGGTAGGCCGCCAGCGTCAGCGCGGGCAGCACCAGGTGCGCCGCCGCGTCGGACAGCGCGGTCAGGTGCCCGGTGAGCAGGGCGTCCACGAGGTGGAAGCCGGTGATCTCGCGCAGCGGGTCGGTGAACTCCAGGTCCGGGTCGAGCCGCCCGGTGAGCTCGAACAGGCCGAGCCCGCCGAAGACGAACACCTGGAGCAGCAGCCCGAGCCAGAACGCGGGCACGGACACCCCGCCGATGGCCAGCAACCGGATCAGGTGGTCCAGGAACCGGTTCTGCCGCGCCGCGGCGACCACGCCGAGGGCGACGCCGATCAGGCAGGCCAGCAGCATCGCGATCAGCAGCAGTTCGAGCGTGGCCGGCAGGCGGCCGAACATCTCGTCGGTGACCGGGAGCTTGGTGCCGATGGAGGTGCCCCAGTCGCCCCGCAAAAGGTCCCACAGGTAGCGGCCGTACTGGTAGGGCAGCGGCTGGTCCAGGCCCAGCTGCGCCTCGATGCGGGCGATCTCGTCAGGGCGGGCCTTCGGGCCGAGGTAGCTGACCGCCGGGTTGGCGGGGACCACCCGGGCCAGCAGGAAGGTGACGAACGTCGTCCCGAGCATGACGAGCAGGGCGGTCCCCGCCCGCCGGAGCAGGAATCGCGGCATCGCTCCCGGCGTCATGCCGGAGCCAGCCGGTGGAAGAAGATGTTGAAGGAGTAGTCCGGGTTGCAGGTCAGGCCCGTGATCCCCTTCGGCGCCACGAGCGGGGCCTTCACGTCGTAGAGGAAGAAGCCGGGTGCCTGCTCGTGCAGCCGGCTCATGGCCTGCCCGTACATCGCCCGGGCCCTGGCCTGGTCGGTCGCGGTGAGGGTGCCCGCCTTCTCCACGAGCTTGTCGAACTTCGCGTCGTTCCAGTAGCTGAGGTTGAAGAACGGCTTCTCGCTGGAGTGGAACAGCGACCACAGGTTGTCCGAGCCGGCGTCGGAGTAGGTGGGCCAGTACAGCAGCAGGAAGATGTCCTGCGCCTTGGCCGGGCCGGCCTTGGCCTGCTCCCACTGCTGGTTGAACAGGATCGCCTGCACGTCGACGGTGACGCCGACCTTGGCGAACGCGTCCTTGATCAGCGGGGCGAACCGCTTCTGCGACTGGTTCTCGGCCGCGTAGGTGAGCTTCAGCTTCAGGCCGCCGCCGTCCGCGTAACCGGCGTCGGCCAGCAGTTCCCTGGCCTTGCCGAGGTCCTGGACGTACTGCGGGGTGCTCTCGGAGTAAGGGAAGACCCCGGCCGGCACCGGGCCGCGCGCCTGGGTGCCGAAGCCCTGCGCGCCCACCTCGATGATCTCCTTGTACGGAATCGCGTACGACAGCGCCCGGCGCACCTTCGGGTCGTCCAGCGGCTTCTTGGCGGTGTTGAAGAAGCCCAGGTAGCTGGATGCCGTGGCGCAGTCGATGACCGACAGCTTCGGGTCCGAGCGCATCCGGCCGATGTTCTCCAGCGGGAGACTGGTGGCGATGTCGACCTGGCCGCCGGTGAGCATCTGCTGCTGAACCACGGCCTCAGGCGTGATCGTGTTGACGACGGTGGCGTACTGGCCCTTGTCCCAGCCGCCCCAGTACGCGGCGTGCTTCTTGAGGACCACGCGCTGCCCGGAGGTGTACTCGGCGACCGTGTAGGCGCCGGTGCCGCCGTCCTTGCCGCTCTCGTAGTACTTCTCGTCGGCCTTGACCGCGGCCAGGGCCTTGGGGCTGACGATCCACGCGCCGTACATCGACGAGGCGATCAGCTCCATCGGCGCCGCGTAGCTGAGGCTCATCACGACGGTCTTGTCGTCGGGGGTGGTGATCTCCTTCAGCGGCGCCCAGATGAACGCCGCGCCGCCGTGGTCCTTGGCCGCCTCGATGGACGCCTTGACCGCGGCGGCGTTCATCGGCTCGCCGTCGTGAAAGGTCACGCCGGGACGCAGGTGGAAGGTCCAGGTCTTCTTGTCCGCGCTGGCTTCCCAGCTCTCGGCCAGGGCGGGCGTGTAGGGCTGCGCGGAGCCAGGCGGGTTCTTCCACAGCAGTGGCTCGTAGACGTTGGCCAGGTAGAAGACCTCGGTGGAGAACGACTTCACCGGGTCCCAGGTGGTGACGTTGGCGGTGGTGGCGACCTTCAGCACCGCCTTCGCTAATGCCTTGGGCGCACCGGAGGCGCCTGAGCATCCTGCCGTGAGCGCCAGCGCGAGTGCGATACCGGCCGTGGAGACGCGGCCCACACGTATGGTCATCGTGGACTCCTCAAGGTCATCAGCAGGCCCTCAGCCGGTACGGCGCCGGTCACCGCTGGGGTGGTTGCGAGGAGTGTTCACCATCAGGCACTATGCCGTCCAATACCCATGCACTTCAGTCCCGATGCCTTGGAGGCATAGGTCCGATGGAACTGAGGCACCTGCGCTATTTTCTGGCCGTGGTCGACCACGGCACCACTGCCCGGGCGGCGGAGGCGGCGCTGGTGGCCCAGCCGTCGCTGTCACGGCAACTGCGCCGGCTGGAGGCGGAGCTGAAGCTGGCGCTGTTCGACCACGGCGGCGGCAGGCTGCGGCTGACGTCGGCGGGCAGGCAGTTCGTGCCGATCGCCCGTGACCTGCTGGCGCGGGCCGCCGCGGCGCAGGAGGCGGCCCGCGCGCTGGGCACCGGGCAGGTCTCGCGGATCACGATCGCCGCGCCGGTGACCACCATCGCGGACGTGATCGCGCCGTTCATCGCGACGACCGGCGGCCACGACGCGATGATCACCGTGCAGGAGGTGCTGCCCGCCGACGCCTACGACGCGTTGTGGCGCGGTGCGGACGTGGCGATCTCGTCGGCGCCGCCGCCGCTGCACCTGGCCGGGGGGGCGGTCGCCAGGCTGCCCGTGCTGGCCTACCCCCCGCCCGGCCACCCGTGGGAGGAGCGCGCCCGGGTCGGCATCGCCGAGCTGGCCGAGCAGCCGCTGCTGCTGCTCACCGCCGAGCACGGCACCCGGCGCCTGTTCGACCACGCGGCGCTGCGCGCCGGGGTGCGCTACGCGACCGCGTTCGAGACGTCGATCCCGCAGATCGCGCAGGCGCTGGCGGCGGCGGGTCGCGGCGTGGCCGTGGTGTCCGACGACCCCCGCTACGGGCTGCACCCGGTCAGCGTGGACGGCACCGACGGCCCGATCTCGATCAGCCTGTTCGCCGGCTGGTCCGCCAGCCACTATGCCGCCGCCACGATCGCCCCGCTGGTGGAGCGGCTGAGCTCCTACTGCGTGGATCGCTACGGCGCGCAGGCCGCACCGTGAGGCGGTCAGCGGCCTCTACTCAGGTTCAAGCGTAATCAGCGGCTGCTATCCACCGTCGGTGAGCTCATTCGCAGCGGCAGTAGCCGCCGACCTCTTGAGATTGATCTTGGTTGTGTGTAGTGACGTGTGGAGCAGGTGAGCGTGCAGGTCAGCGGCGGTCGCGGCGTCGGCGGGCGGCTCGGATCTCGGTGTCTGCGACGTCGTCGGCGAGGAGGCAACCGGCGCGACTCAGGTAGAGCTTGAGGAGGGCGACGTAGCCGTGGTCGTCGAGCAGGACGGTGCGGACCGTGCCGCCCTTGCCGTAGATGCGGACGTGCTCGTCGTCTTGGCGGAGGTCGAAGTCGTCGAGGTCGAGGACGCAGGCTTCGGCGGCACGGGTTCCGCACACGTAGATCATCTCGAACAGGACCCGGTCGCGGAGCCGGTCGAGGGGGACGTCCTTGCGCGGTCGGCGGCTGCAGATCGAATTGAGGACCTTGGTGACGTCGACGGTCGCGGCGGGGCGGGGCGGGGCAGGTTCTTGGCCACCTTGATGGTGTCGATCTTGTCCATGGGGTTGGCGTCGAGCAGGTCGTGGCGCACGACCCACTGGGAATCGAACGGCCCATCGTGGAGGGATGATTCCCTGCTTACCATGGCCATTCGATCTTGGTCTTGCCAGATAACGAAGGTTATCCCGCAACCCTTCGGCGGGCGAGGCGTTCAGGCTGGAGCTGTGGATCTTTTCAGGACTTCGCCAATCCGGCTGGGGTGCACGGTGGGCGATTACGGTACGCATAGTGATCTATGGGAGGATTTTCCCATGGTATCCGTTAAGCAGATTCAAGTCGCCTTCGATTGCGCTTCACCTGAGCGTGTCGGTCGCTTCTGGTGCGAGGTGTTGGGGTATGTCGCGCCGGCACCGCCTGAGGGGTTCGCCAGTTGGGACGACTTCAATCGCACGCTGCCGCCCGAGCAGCGGGACTCATGGTTCGCATGCAGCGACCCCTCGGGTGTCGGTCCGCGGCTGTACTTCCAGCGCGTTCCCGAAGGCAAGGTCGTCAAGAATCGGCTGCACCTTGACGTGCGGGTCGGCACCGGACTCGTCGGTGCAGAGCGCCTGGCAACCCTCGAGGCCGAATGCGCACGATTGATCCCTCTCGGCGCGAAACGCGTGCGGCTCCTGCCCGCCGATGAAGAAAACGAGTCGTGCCTCGTGATGCAGGACATCGAGGGCAACGAGTTCTGCCTGAGCTAGTGTCCATATAAATTCCGACATTGTGTTCGGTCTGTTCGCGATTTGCGGCTATCAGTTCGCGCCCCGCATCGCCGACATCTCCGATGCCCAGCAGTGGTGGATCGACCCGGCCGATGTTGGCCTGGCCGACAGGCGCTCCACACCGTCGGCAGCCGGGTACGGCCGGTTGAACGAGCTGAACCTGCGGCGGGTGAACATCGCGGCGATCAAGCAGCATTGGCCGGACATGCTGCAGGTCGCCGGGTCGCTGGTCACCAATCAGGTGCGGGCCTATGACCTGATCCGGATGATGATGGCCGAGGGCCGCATCACCAGCCTGGGGCGAGCGTTCGCGCACTACGGGCGGATCTTCAAGTCGATGCACCTGCTGCATGTGGCCCACCTGGAGGACTACCGGCGGATGATGGGCGCCCAGTTGAATGTCGGCGAAGGCCGCAACGGGCTGGCCCGGGCGGTGTTCTTCGGCAACCTGGGCCAGCTGAAGCGCGGCTACGAGCTCGGTATGGAAGACCAGCTCGGCGCTCTCGGCCTAGGGTTGAACGCGATCGTCTACTGAAACTCGCTCTACATCGACGCCGCGGTGAAGAAACTCGCGGCTGGCGGCATGAAGATCAGTCCGGAGATCAGGGCCCACCTGTCCCCGCTGCAGTGGGAGCACATCAACTTCGTGGGCTCCTACCCGTTCAACCGGCCCGAACTTCCCGGCCGGTTGCGTGACCTGCGTGACCCCGCCGATGCTGACGACGATCTGGAGCAATGACGAGGAGACAGATCCCCACACTCGTGTTCCGCCGAGCAGATCACGGCGCCCGTTCAGAGGCTGACTGAGGGTGAATCCTTCTTACTGTTCGCTCATGCGAGCAGGGCAAGGACACGTTCTGCTTGCTGTTGCAGGGCGCTGGCGGGTTTGCGGGAGGCGAAGGGTCCGCCTGGGCCGAGCATGAGGAACCAGGTAGGAAGCCGCCGTCCGGACGGCGGCCGGGCACGGCTGCAATGCCCCGGCCGGCTCCGTATCTGCGCCTACCGGGAGGCCCCTGCCCGTTCAGGCGGGTGGCCGCAGAAAGCGGTGACCGCTGAGGCTTCCGCGTCGACCAGGGCCTGGATCTGCGACGACAGGGGTTCGAACGCGGCCACTTGGACAACACGGCCGGCATCGCGGCGGGCCCACGTTCCGATGGCCAGGCCATCCGCGACAACCGTGGGACGGATGATGCCGCCGCCCGGCCAGACCCGGCCTTGGTGAGCGGCGGGAACGGACAACTCTCGGCCGCGGTAGCCGACGAGGTAGTTGTCGTAGGCAGGCAGCATCCGCACATCAAGGGTGCCGGGGCTGTCCCGAAGTTCCTCCATGCGCTCGGTCGGCACGCTCAGCGCGCCGTACTCGGTGATCGAGCCGGTTTGCGCCAGCGTCTTCCAGGCCCTGCGGGCCAGGGTGGCCGGCAGACCCGACCAGGTGGCGAAGTCGTCCACCCCTACGGGCGCATGGGCGCGAATGTAGCGGCGGGCGAGCTCGGCGACGGCCGTGTCCTCCTCCCGCCGGGAGTCCCCGGCGCCGGCCGGCAGCCAGTCGTCGAGCAGGACATACGTGGCCTTTTCGCCGCGCCGAGGACCGTGGCAGAGGACTCCGGTGAGTGCCGCGTGGCGGATCAGGTGGAACGGCGCCTGCCCGTCCGGCTGAACGCCGACAGTGGCCAGGTGCTCTGTCAGTTCGGGCCGGGTGAGCGGTCCGTGCGTGGCGAGGACGCGCCGGATGAGACGGTCGCATCGCTGGCGTAGGTCGTCGTCCAGGCCGAGCTGGTGGTAGCGGCGGCTGGTTGCGGCGAGGATGCGGGGAGCGAGCAGCCGCAGCACCCGGCGGGCATCCGAGCTGGCGATGGTGTGCAGGGTGCCCCGCATGAACCAGCCGCGCACGATGCTCCGCTCGTCCTCGTACGCCGCGCGGATGCCGGCGCCCGTGATGTCCCGCCCGCGCACCCGGATGCCCAGGTCGGCGGCCATGGCATCCTGGGCCTGGATGGCGAAGACCCGGCGGACGACCGCCGCGGCGGAGGCTTCCCGCACTCCGTCGGCCAGGGCCTGCGCGCGGGCCCGCAGCCCGCGGACGCTCTCGCGGTCAAGCATGGGCTTGTACATCAGTCTCGGTCAGGAGACGGCCGTGTGGAGGATGTCGGCGAGCTCGGCAGGTGCCGACAGCATTGGCCAGTGCCCGGTGGACAGGTCGAAGCGCCGCCACGGCGCGTGGTTGAGGAAGGCCAGCATCGGCACCCCGCTGTCCAGCAGGCCCTGGAAGTTGCGGCAGGCGACCAGGACACGGTCCACACCGGGGCCGGGCTCGACCGGACCGGCCAACCGCTGGGTGTAGGTGCCGAAGGGCTGAGGGGTGGCACGTGCGCTCAGCACGTCCCGCCGGTCCTCATCGAGGCCGTCGAGGCTGTTGGACAGGCCCAGGATCTCGAAAGGCGGCATCGGGAGCCGGCAGCCGTCGCCGTGGGCCGCGACCTGCTGGCTCAGCTGGTCCGCTGCCTCCGGCGGCATGAGGTCGAGCATGCACATGCCTGCGGCAAACGGGGCGCTGTCCACATAGACCACGCGCTCTAGCCGGTCGCCGAGTCGCCCGGCTGCCCCGGTGACGGGGGCGGCCGCGTAGCTGTGGGCGACCAGGGTGACGTCGCGCAGATCGTTCTTCTCGACGAAGTCGGTGATGTCCGCGATGTGCGTGTCCAGGTCCGTCTGGGGCCCGCCCTCCTCAGC
Organism: Nonomuraea turkmeniaca; assembly: GCF_005889735.1. GTDB lineage: Bacteria > Actinomycetota > Actinomycetes > Streptosporangiales > Streptosporangiaceae > Nonomuraea > Nonomuraea turkmeniaca. The sequence continues at coordinate 4,559 of NZ_VCKY01000064.1, read as the reverse complement.
GCGCTCGGCCAGGCCGGTCAGTGTCAGCGCCAGCGCCGTGTGGCCGTGCTCCTGCAGCGCGTCGGTGGTGTCTTGCCAGGCCCACGCGCCGAGCCAGGCGCCGGGAACGAGTACGAAGGTGGTCATGTGATCTCCCTGAAGTGAGGTGCTGCGGGGAGCGTAGAGTGGATACAGGACAGAATCAGCCCTGAAATGTCGAGTGATCCGTGTCACATCCCCTGACCCGTGTGCTAACCCTGCTGGAACTGCTCCAGTCGAACGCCGGGCTCACCGGGAGTGAGCTGGCCGACCGGCTGGACACCGATGTCCGTACGGTCCGCCGCTACGTTGCCCACCTGCGCGACCTGGGCATCCCCGTGGAGGCCGAGCGCGGTCGCTATGGCGGCTACCAGCTGGCCCGTGGCTACCGGATGCCGCCCCTGGTGCTCACCAATGACGAGGCCCTCGCCGTCGTCCTCGGACTCCTTGCGGCCGAACGGCTCGGGATGGGTACGACGGTGCTGGCCGGCGCGGGCGCCCGCGCCAAGATCGAGAGGGTGCTTCCGCAGGCCCTGCGGGAACCGCTCGCCGCCATGCGGGAGACTCTGTACTTCACCGCCAATGCTGTGAGCGCGCAGGCACCCGGGAGCGGTGTCCTGCTGGCCCTGGCCCAGGCCTCGCGTGCCAAGACGACCGTTGGCATCGCCTACCTGTCCTGGCGGCAGGACCAGACCGAGCGCGACATCGACCCCTATGGCGTGGTCTTCCATACCGGCCGCTGGTATCTCGTCGGCCACGACCACCTCCGCGACGACCTGCGGACCTTCCGTATCGACCGCATCGCCTCCATCACCCCCCGCCCACAGACCTTCGCCACCCCTGATGGCTTCGACCCGGTCGCCCACCTCACTGCGACCCTCGCCCAGGGGCCTTACCGCTGGCAGGTCGAGGTGACGATCCACGGCCCTCTCGACGAGATCGCCCGAAGGCTGCCGCACACGGCTGTCACGCTCACCGCCCAACCCGTCGGCGTGCTGATGCAGGCACGGGCGGAACGCCTTGACGGCATGGCACACCTGCTCGCCTCGCTCGAGTGGCCCTTCACCATCCACAGCCCAGACGAACTCCGCCAAGCCCTCAAGGACCTGGCGGGTCAACTCGCTGCCGCCGCCGAACGACAGCCGGGAACCCTGCCGCGGTAAATGCCGGATTTACCGCGGCAACCCCATGTTCGCCGTCATACTGACCTGGAGCACCTCTGTGACTTTGAGCGCTCGCCGGCGCGGGGGTGCCGGCGCGTGCGGGCGGATAGCAGTACTGGTGGTCATCCAGCAGGGTGTTGGCCTGCTCGGTGCTGTCGGCCAGCCCGGCCCGGCGCAGGGCTTGCCGAGCGTCGGGGCGGGTCAGCGGCCTGGTGAACGTAGCGGTGAAAACCGCCCGGCCCATGGTGATCGGGTCGCTGGCCAGTGGTTCGGGGGTGCGCCGGTGCAGTTCGGCCCAGTGTTCCCGTTCCCGCCTCAGCAGGTAGGCCGAGGCACGTGCCGGATCGGTGGGTTCGTGCTCGCCGTGTAGGCAGGCATCGACTGCGGCCAGCGCGGCCATGTGCACGGTCAGCACCTGGGCGTAGTCATCGTCGTCGGCCAGCCCGGCGGGCGGGGCGATCGTGGCCGTCTGTTCGGGCGGCAGGGCGAGGTGGGCGGCGAAGTGATCGCGGGCGTCGGCGAACAAGGGCCGGCGCATCGCCGGTTCGGCCACCAGCGGCGGCAGCGCCTGGGCGTCGGCGTCGACGTCCAGCACCCGCTCGATCCAGGCGGCGATGCTTTCCCACCACACTCCGGCGGGGCGGGCCAGCAGCAGCACCCGCGCCCAGCCCGCGTGCAGCACCGGCTCTTGCAGCAGCTCCTGCAGGGCCGGCACCGGCCAGCGCTGGCGTAGTCGACCACCAGCAGCAAGCCCTGCCCGCCCGGGCCGGCCTCGGCGATGCTCTGGGCCGCGGGAGCTCCCGGAGGGTTGCCGGTGGCTTGCCAGACCCGCCAGCCGGGCTGGCTCGACAGCTCAGCGAAGCGGGCGGCCAGCCGGGTCTTACCCTGCCCGCCGGGCCCGTGCAGCAGCCGCACCCCCAACCCGGGGATATTCTCATCGTCACGTCAGAGGGGTGTAGCCAAGGTAAGTCCAAAACCCACAATCGCGATCTTGAAGGTGCGCGGTTGCGGTTTGGTGACTTTGGGGCGGGTGGGATGAGACCGCCGTTACGGTGAGCGCGGTGGATCGGGGGTTGAGGCCGGGCTTTGGGGAGATTGGCGGCGGCGGATGACCTCGATCGAGCGGACGGCGTATCCGCGGTTCAAGCGGCTGATCACGGCGCGTGAGCTGCATGTGTTCTTCTCGCCGAGCGAGGCGGAGGCCGCGTGGGCGACCGAGCGCACCCAGTCAGAGGACCATCAGCTCGCGCTGCTGGTGATGTTGAAGTCGTACCAGCGGATGGGCTGCTTTCCCAAGCTGGCCGATGTCCCGGAGATGGTGGCGGAGTTCGTCCGGCGGGTGGTGGAACTGCCGGAGGGAACCGTGCCGGTACACGCGTCGCCCCGTACCGGGGAGCAGCATCGAGCCTTGATCCGCCAGCGAGTCGGGCTTACCTACGATCAGGCGCAGGCCCGCAAGGTCGCTGACGAGGTGATCCGGACCGAGGCCGCCGCGAAGAACGACCCGGCCGATCTGATCAACACCGCGTTGGAGAAGCTGGTGGAGACGGGGCTGGAGCTGCCCGCGTTCTCGACGCTGGATGCGATGGCGTCGGCGCTGCGCGCCGAGGTGAACAAGGTGATCTGCGGGGGAATTTACGAGCGGCTGAGCGAGGCGCATCGCGAGCGGCTGCTGAAGCTGCTGACTGACCGTGGCCCGGACGGCAAGACGCTGTTCAACCGGCTCAAACAGAGCGCCGAACGGGCCAGCTGGTCGCATTTCAAGAACCTGGCCAAGCACCTGGCCTGGGTCGATGGCCTGGGCGACAGCACGGTGTGGCTGCAGGAGGTGGCTGCGGGCAAGGTCACCGACTTCGCCGGGGAGGCGGCGATGGCCGATGCTGGAGTGCTTGGCGATTACGCGGTGATGAAGCGGGCGGCGCTGCTGGCCTGCCTAGTGCACAAGGCGCGGATGCGGGCTCGGGACGAGCTGGCCACGATGTTCGTCAAGCGGGTGGCGGCGAAGGTCAAGCGGGCCAAGACGGAACTGGAGGAGATTCACCGTCGGCAGCAGGCTCTGGTGGAGACGTTGATCGCCAACTATCACACGCTGCTGCGGCAGGTCGATGACGGCGGTCCGGTGCAGGCCGGTCGAGCCAAGGCTGCAGAGCTGAGCGGTGAGGTGGTGCAGGCGCTGGCCGGACTGGACGATGGGGCCGACGTGACCGAGGCCGCGCGCCGGTTGAACGGCCGCCTGGTGGCGGCCCTGATGGCGTTGACCGGTGCGGTGCGGGCCCAGGCCGGCGCGCTGGTCGCGGTGAGCGCCGCGGTGGACGGGCTGGGCGGGTTCGCCCAGCAGTACGAGCAGATCGAGAAGGTCTCAGCCCATCACGGAGACAACTGGGAGGTGCTGCTGTACGGGCAACTGCGCAAGGACCGGCCGGTGATGTACGAGCTGACCGAGCTGCTGGAGCTCCGCGCCACCAGCGCCGATGACCGCGTGCTGCGGGCGCTGGAGCACGCGCGGCGCCATCGCACCGCCCGCGACTACCTGCCCGAAGTGGACGCCGACGGCCAGGTGGTCGACGTCTCGTTCGCCACCCAGAACTGGCAGAAGGCGGTGCGGGACCGTCACCGGCCGGGGATGCTGGTGCGCCGCCATTTCGAGGCGATGGTGTTCTGCTACCTGACCGAAGAACTGCGCACCGGGGACGTGGCGGTGATCGGGTCGGAGGAGTACGCCGACTGGAGTCGGCAGCTGCTGAGCTGGGAGGTGGTGGAGGCCAAGCTGCCGCAGTACCTGGTGGACGTGGGCTTGCGCGAGGCCGGCGATGTGCGGCCGTTCGACGCCGCAGCCTTCACCGCCGAGCTGCGCGAGAAGCTGACCGCGGCGGCAGCCGCGGCCGACGGCGGCTATCCCGACAACGAGGACCTGTTCATCGATCCGAAGACCGGCGTGCCGACTCTGGCCGCCCACCGGGCCGACGAGCAGCGGCCCTCGGCCCGCAAGCTGGAGCAGGCGATCAAGGCGCGGATGCCGGAGCGCTCGCTGCTGGGCATCGTGGCCCGCACCGCGTACTGGATCGAATGGTGGCACCGCTTCGGCCCGGCCTCGGGCAGCGACCCCAAGTTGAGCGACCCGTTCGGCCGGTATGTGATCACCACGTTCGTCAAGGGCACCAACATGGGCCCATACGAGGCGGCCCGGCACATCCCCGGGGTCAGCGGGCATGAGCTGTCCATGGCCGCCAACCGGCACTTCTCCATTCCTAAGTGGTCCAGTTCGTAAGTCATTCGAGGGTTCACAGGGCCGCTGGTAGTGCGACAGGCTGGTGGCCGCAGCCGGCGGGTTGCTGGAAGTGGTGCTCTTTCTGTTCGTGTCGCTCGATCCGGGCCATC
>NZ_VCKY01000063.1 GCF_005889735.1 Nonomuraea turkmeniaca | reverse complement strand
GTGGTGGCCGGCGTCCTGCTCCTGGCCGCCGGGCCGCTCTCGGCCTCCGGCGCGCAGGCGTCGCCGGTGACGTTCAAGGCCACGGCCGCGGGCGACGAGATCACCCTGATCACCGGTGACCGGGTGCGGGTGACGGCCGTGGACAGCGAGCACAGCACGGTGACGGTCACTCCAGTGCCGCGGGCCGACGGCTCCGTGCCGGCGTTCCAGGTGCTGGAGGCGGACGGCGCGGTGAGCGTCATCCCCGACGACGTCGCCGCCCTGGTGCCGGAGCGGCTCGACAGCGCGCTGTTCAACGTGACGGAGCTGGCCGCGCAGGACTACGGCGCCGACATCCCGCTGATCCTGGACTACGCGGAGAACACGCCCAAGGCCGCGATCCCGGCCTTGAAGCAGGTCCGCACCCTGGAGAGCATCGGCGCCGCGGCCGTGACGGTCGCCGCGGCGGACGCGCCCAGGCTGGGCGCGCAGCTCACCTCGCCGCGGGCGCGTGCCGCGGGGCCGCTGGCCGGCGTGTCGAAGATCTGGCTCGACCGCAAGGTCACACCGGTGCTGGAGCACAGCGTGCCGAAGATCGGCGCTCCCGCGGCGTGGTCCGCCGGGCACGACGGCGCGGGCACCACGGTGGCCGTGCTCGACACCGGCGTGGACGCCGGACACCCCGACCTGGCGGGCCGGGTGACCGGCCAGCGCGACTTCGCCGGCGGGGACGTCACGGGCGACCCCCACGGCCACGGCACCCATGTCGCCGCCACGGTCGCGGGCGCCAAGGGAGTGGCGCCCGGCGCCCGGCTGGTCAGCGGCCGCGTGCTCGACTCCACCGGTTACGGCCTGTCGTCCTGGATCATCGACGGCATGGAGTGGGCGGCCGGTGAGCAGCACGCCCAGGTCGTCAACATGAGCCTCGGCGCCAGCGAGGCGGGCGGCCCGCTCACCGACGCGCTCTCGCAGCTGACGAAGAAGCACGGCACCCTGTTCGTCGTGGCGGCCGGCAACGACGGCTGCGACCAGTGCGTGGGCACCCCTGGCGACGCCCCCGAGGCGCTGACCGTCGGCGCGGTGGACCGGGAGGACCGGCTCGCCGACTTCTCCAACCGCGGCCCGGTCGTCGCCGACCAGGCCGTCAAGCCGGACGTCACCGCGCCCGGCGTGGACATCGCCGCGGCCAGGCCGGGCGGCGGCCACGTCGCGATGTCGGGCACGTCAATGGCGGCCCCGCACGTCGCGGGCGCGGCCGCGCTGCTGCGCCAGGCGCGGCCCGGCATCACGAGTGGCGAGCTGAAGTCCCTCCTCATGGCCACCGCCACGCCCGGAGCGGACATCCCGGTCGACGCGCAGGGCGCGGGCCGCATCGACGTGGCCGCCGCGCTCAAGGGCACCGTCGTGGCCTCGCTCGGCTCGGCCAACTTCGGCCGGCTCGCGACAGGCGAACGGAAGACCCTCACCGTGACCTACCGCAACCTCGGCCAGGCGCCTGCCGAGGTGGACCTGACGAGTGGCGCGGCGTTCACGGTCGAGCCCGCGAGGCTGACCGTGCCCCCGGCGGGGACGGCCGAGGCCACGGTCACGATCACGGCGGCCGAGCCGGGCCGGCTGCGCCAGGAGCTGACGGCCGCCGTCGCGGGCGGCCCGCCGGTGCGCACCCTGCTGACCGGCCTCGTCGAGGACCGCCGCGTCGAGCTGCGGGTACGCGGCATCGCCAGGGACGGCCGCACCGCACGCGGCGGCTTCACCGTGCTCAACCTCGACGAGGGCACCCTGGTCGGCCGCGTGCTCCCCGGCAACCCGGCACAGCCGTGCACCGACCAGAAGTACGGCACCGGCACCTGCCTGCTGGTCAAGCCCGGCACCTACTCCGTGCTCGGCCACGTCTTCACCATGCCGGCCACCCAGGACAGCACCGCCGGCGGCAAGCCGCTCAACGAGAGCCTCCTCGGCGACCCCGAAATGGAGATCACCGAGGACACCGAGGTCGTGCTGGACGCCCGCAAGGCCGTCGAGGTCGAGATCGTGACGCCCGACCACAAGACCAAGCGGAACACCGGCGCGGCCGCCGCCCTCATGTGGTACCGCGCCGGCGAGCAGGGCACCGCGCTCCGCGGCGGCACCACGATCTCGCCCGGCGCGCACATCGAGGAGCGGCTGTTCGTCCAGCCCACCAGGAAAGTCACCAAGGGCGTCTTCGCCGTCGCCACCCGCTGGCGGCTGAAGGCCCCCGAGATCGCCTTCACCGCCCCAGGGCTCCGCCTGGAGCCCCAGTACGTGGACCCGGTCCAGTTCAGCGACTTCTCCACCGAGTACCCGCGCCTGGACGGCACCCGGCTGCTCATGGCGGTGGACGCGGGCCGGGGCGGCGCCGAGGAGATCCAGGCCCGCGACCTGCGCGGGAAGCTGGCCGTCATCCGGCGCACCGACGGCGTTCCGGTCTCCGCCCAGGCCAACGCGGCCGCGGCCGCCGGGGCGGCGATGGTGGCGGTCTACAGCGACCGGCCCGGCGCCGACGTCACCACCGGCGGCAACATGGTCAAGCTCGCCGTCCCGACCGTCCGGCTCACGTACGAGGAGGGACGGAAACTCATCGAGCGGCCGGTGCCGGTCCTGGCCAAGGGCGTCGTGGCCAGCCCGTACGTGTACGACCTGTACCTGCGCGAGCAGGGCCGGGTCCGCGACCGGCTCGCGTACGTGGTCCGCGCCCGATCGCTGGCCAGGATCGAGACCGGCTACCACAGCCAGCTCGCCGATGACGTGACCGTGAACGAGGCCAGGTTCGCCTTCGAGCCGTGGGACACCCTGTCGATCTCCACCAACCACCCCATGGCCGAGGTGCCGCGTACCCGGATCGACTACGTCACCCCGGATCCCGAGGTGCGGTGGACCTCGTCGGCGATCAGCCCGGAGCGGTCCTACAACAACATGTGGCCGCACCCCGACACGCCGCGCGTCTCGGTGTCCTCGCCGGACCTCCGCCCCTACGCGGCGGGAGAGCGGGTCCGCCGCACGGTGTTCAAACAGCCGCTCCTGCCCGGCGTCAACCCGCGCAACCCGTTGCGCAGGGAGGGTGACCGGCTGCGGCTCTCGATGCAGGGCTTCGTGGACGCGGACGGCAATTACGGCGAGGCCTACACCAGCCCGTACGAGCGCGGCCTGAAGACCGACTTCCGGCTCTACCGGGGCGACACGCTGCTGGTGCAGACGAACCATCTGCCCTCGGGGACGGCGACGCTGCCGGCGGAGCGGTCCTCGTACCGGATCGAGTACGAGCTGGCCAATGAGGCCGAATGGGCCAGGATGTCCACCCGCACCAAGGCCGTCTGGACGTTCACCTCGGAACGGGCCGCGCAGACCACGGTCGTCCCGCTGCTGCTGGCGACGTTCGACGCGCCGGTGGACCTGAGGAACCAGGCCGCCTCCCGCCGGCTCGGCGTGCGGCTCCACCACCAGCAGGGCGCCGAGCAGAGCACGATCCAGAGCGTGTCGCTGGAGGTGTCGTACGACGACGGCGCCACCTGGAGGCCGGCCCGCCTGCGCGACACGGGCGATCGCGGCTACGAGACGACACTGGACCGCTCGCCGTCCGGGTTCGTCTCGCTACGGCTCACCGCCTCCGACGTCGCGGGCAACACGCTGACGCAAGAGGTGATCCGCGCCTACGCCGCACGCTGAACGCCGTGCACGAGCGTCACGAGCCGGCAGGCCGAGCAGAGCGCGCCCTGCCACGTCTTCACACCGTCCACTGTGCACCCGGGATCGCGGCCAGCAACTCGCGGGTGTAGTCGTCGGCGGGATCGTCGAAGATCTCGTCCGTCGTGCCGCTCTCCACGATCCGCCCGCCGCGCATCACGTGCACCGCGTCGGAGATCATCCGTACCACGGCCAGGTCATGGCTGATGAACAGGTAGCTCAGCCCCAGCTCCCGCTGCAGCTCGGCGAGCAGCTCCAGGATCTGCGCCTGCACGATCACGTCGAGCGCCGAGACGGCCTCGTCGAGCACGACCAGCTCCGGCGAGAGCGCCAGCGCCCGCGCGATGGCCACCCGCTGGCGCTGGCCGCCGGACAGCTCGTGCGGCAGCCGCTCGCCGAGCGAGGCCGGCAACGACACCTTCTCCAGCAGCTCGGCTGCGCTCCTGCGGCGCTCGGACGCCGTGCCGACGCCGTGCACGCGCAGCGGCTCGATGATCGACTTCTCGACCGTGTAGCGGGGGTCGAGCGAGGCGTACGGGTTCTGGAACACCGGCTGCACCCGCCTGCGGAACGCGAACAACTCGCGCCGCCCGAGCCCGGCCAGGTCCGTGCCGTCGAAGCGGATGCTGCCCGCGGTGGCGTCGTCCAGGCCGAGCAGCAGGTTCGCGGTGGTCGACTTGCCGGAGCCCGACTCGCCCACGATCGACACGGTCCGCCCGCGCGGGATCGTGAACGAGACCGCGTCCACCGCGGTCAGCTCCTCACCCGTGCCTCTGATCGGGAACACCTTGCGCAGGCCGTCGACCACCACCAGGTCCGGCGTGGCCGGCTCCGGCCGGGCCACCCGCGCCGACGACAGGCTCGGCACGGCCCGCAGCAGCCGCCTGGTGTACTCGTGCTCCGGCTCGGTCAGGATGCGCGCCGCCGGCCCCGTCTCGACGATCTCACCCTGGTACATGACGGCCACCACGTCGGCCCGCTCGGCCGCCAGCGCCAGGTCGTGCGTGATGAGGAACACGGCCGTGCCCATCTCCGCGGTGAGCTGCGCGAGCTGGTCGAGGATGCGCCGCTGCACGGTCACGTCCAGCGCCGACGTCGGCTCGTCGGCGATCAGCAGCCGCGGCCGGCAGGCCAGCCCCATGGCGATCAGCGCCCGCTGCCGCATGCCGCCGGAGAACTCGTGCGGGTACTGCCCGATCCGCCGCGCCGGGTCGGGGATGCCCACCATGTCCAGCAGCTCGAGCACACGCGCCCGTGCCGCCTTCCCCGCGGCCACGCCGTGCACCTCCAGAGCCTCGGCGATCTGGTCGCCGATCCGCATGAGCGGGTTGAGGTTCGACATCGGGTCCTGCGGGACCAGCCCGATGCCGGCGCCGCGGATCGCGGTCATCTCCCGCTCGCTCGCCGTCGCCAGGTCGCGTCCCTCGAACACGACCCGGCCCGAGGTGATGCGGCCGTTGTCCGGCAGCAGCCGGTTGACCGCGGCGGCCGTGGTGGACTTGCCCGACCCGGACTCGCCGACCACCGCGACGGTCTGGCCCGGCATGATCTCCATGGAGACGTTCTTGACGACGGTGACGTCCTGCTTGCGGGTGCGGAAGGCGACCGACAGGTCGCCGATCTCCAGGAGCGGGCTATTCATACGGTCCTCGATCGTTCCGTGGTGGCCTGCAGCAGGCCGTGCCAGAGGTCCTCGGTCGGCGTCGGGGCGCCCGCGACGAGCAGGCGGTTGCCGGCCACGACCAGGGCGACGTCCCGGCCGGGCACGAAGCCGATCGCGCAGCCCACGTAGCCCGGGTGGCCGAGCACGGTGACCGTCTCGCCCGCCAGGTCCAGGGCGTACCGGCGGAAGCCGAGCGCCTGCTCCGGGTCCGGCCCCGGGGCGAAGAACTCCCGGGCGACCTCGGGCCGCCACAGCCGGTCGTGCTCCTCGTACCGGGACAGCGCGGCGCAGTATTTGAGCAGGTCGGGCACGGTCGAGAAGAGCCCGGCGTGCCCCGCGACGCCGTCGAGGGCGTGGTAGGCGTTGCCGTCGGCGACCTGGCCGAGCACGGGCTCGCGCCGCCAGCGGGTGAAGTCGGTGCTGCGGTAGGGGACCGGGTACGGCCTTCCGGTGTCGAGCATGGCCATCTCGACCCGGTCGTCCAGGGCGCTCATGGCGACCTCGGTGCCCGTGGGACGGGCGTACGTGGTCTGGGTGAGGCCGAGCGGCCGCGTGACCAGCTCGGCCACCGCCCGGTCCAGCCGCAGCCCGGTCGCGGCCGTGACGATCCGGCCGAGCAGGATGAACCCGAGGTCGGAGTAGCGCCGCGCGCGGCCGGGCCGGTAGCGCGGCGGCGGCAGGTCCGGCTGGATGTAGAGCGGCCACCACTCCCACAACCCGCCCCGGTGCAGCAGCAGGTCCCGCACGGTGATCACCTCGTAGGACCGCGGCAGGTACGCGCTCAGCGGCGCGTCCAGGTCCACCAGCCGCTCCGACACCAGGCGGATGAGCGCCGTCGTGGTCGCCACGATCTTCGTGACCGAGGCCAGGTCGTGGTAGGTGTCGAGGGTCATGGGCGCCTCGCCGGCGCGCTCGCCGCCCGCCCAGCGCACGGTCCGGTGCCCGGTGCACTCGGTCAGGTCGAACCAGGGTGTCCGCGCGGCCATGATCAGGCCCGCGGGCGGCTCGTGCGGGGCCTCTCCGGCGATGGGAACCGCGTTCATCGGGTCAGCACCAGCGAGCGCGGCGGCTCGGCCATGGGGGCGGGCAGGACGAGCGGGCCCGCGCCCGGCGTCAGCGTGCCGAGGATGCGCGTGGCCCGCGCGCCCGTCCCGCCGGGGACGGTGCCGGGCAGGCCGTGCGCGGTCAGCCAGCCGATCAGGGCGAACGCGATGGCCTCCTTGTCGTCGGCGGGCGCGCCGTAGGCGTCGGACGGCGCCACGTCCACGCCGGGCAGCGCCGCACGCAGCCCGCGCATGATGACCGGATTGCGGCACCCGCCACCCGAGACGACCAGCGTGCTCACGCCGGCGGCCCGCACGTCGTCGGCGACCGTCCGCACGGTCAGCTCGGTCAGCGTCGCCACGAGGTCCGCGTCCCCGACCCGGGGAGCCACCTTGGCCAGAGCCGCCTCCACGTAGTCCAGGTGGAAGAGCTCCTTGCCGGTGCTCTTCGGGACGGGCAGCCGGTAGTAGGGCTCGTCGAGCAGCTCCTCCAGCAGCCGGGCGTCGACCCGCCCGGACGCCGCGATCGCGCCGTCCGCGTCGAACCCCCGCCCGTTCAGCCGCCTGCTCGTCACCACGGCGTCGATCAGCGCGTTCGCCGGGCCGATGTCATAGGCGACCAGCTCGCCCTCGCGCACGACGGTCATGTTGGCGATGCCGCCCAGGTTGAGCGCGCCCGCGCCGCCCGCGTGCCCGCCCAGCAGCAGCCCGTCCAGCACCGACACCAGCGGCGCCCCGTGCCCGCCCGCCGTGATGTCGCGGATGCGCACGTCCGACAGCACGGGGACGCCGGTCCGCTCGGCGATCCACGCGGGCTGCCCGATCTGCAGCGTGCCCCGCGCGTGCGTGCCCTCCACCCAGTGGAACACCGTCTGCCCGTGCGACACGATCAGATCGACGGGCCCGCCCCGCTCGACCGCCTCGGCGGCGGCCGCGGCGAAGGTCTGCCCGATGAGCGTGTCCAGCTCGCACACCTTCGCCAGCGTCGTCCCGGCCGGCGGCAGCGCCGCGATCAGCCTGGCCCGCAGCTCGTCCGGGTACGGCGTGCTCGCCGTGTGCCCGACCCGGCCCGCCAGCACGTCACCGGTGCGTGCGAAATCGACGACGGCCACGTCGATGCCATCGTGCGAGGTGCCGGAGATCATCCCGAGAACCTTCATGAGCGCCTTCCTCGGTTGCGCGGGTCGAGAGTGTCACGCAGGCCGTCGCCCAGCAGGTTCAGCCCCACCACGAGCAGCACGACGACCGCGCCCGGCGCGATCAGCGTCCACGGGGCCACGAACACCAGGCTGCGCGCCTCGAAGATCATAGAGCCGAGCGACGGGGCGGGCGGCGGCGTGCCCAGTCCGAGGAAGCTCAGCGACGCCTCCGTCAGCACCGCCCACGACAACGACAGCGCCACCTGGACCACGATGATCGAGGTGATGTTCGGCAGCACGTGCCGCAGCATGATCTGCCAGCGGCTCTGCCCGGTCGCGACCGCGGCCTTCACGTACTCGATCTCCCTGAGCGACAGCACGGGGCCGCGGGTGACGCGGATGAAGATCGGCACGTACACGATGGCGATCGCCACGGCGATCGTGAACCAGTTGCGGTCCAGCACCGCCGCCAGCGACAGCGCCAGCAGCAGCGGCGGGAACGCGAACAACACGTTCGTCACCCCGCCGATCGCCCCGTCGGCCCAGCCGCGGTAGAAACCCGACACGAGCCCGCCGAGCGTGCCGATCAGGGTCGCGAACGCCACGGCGACGACCGCGATGAGCGCCGAGTTCCCCACCCCGGCCGCCACCCGCGAGAACACGTCCCTGCCGAACTGGTCGGTGCCGAACAGGTGCGCCCCCGACGGCGCCTGGAACCGCGCCGGCGGGTTCTGCGCGATCGGGTCGTACGGCAGCAACCCGAAGGACGCCAGCACCGCCACGCCGGCCAGCACCGCGAGGACGGCCGAGCCCGCCAGCGCGGCGGGGCTCCTGCGCAAGGCCGTCACGACGCCCTCACCCGCGGGTCGATGATCCGGTAGAGCACGTCGGTCAGCAGATTGACCAGCACGAACGCCAGCGCGATCACCAGCACCGTGCTCTGCACCACCGCGTACTCCTTCTGCTGGATGCCCAGCAGCACCTGCCGCCCGATGCCCGGCACGGAGAAGATCTGCTCGACCACGACCGCGCCGCCGAGCAGGTAGCCGAACTGCAGGCCGGTCATCGTCACGATCGGCACCAGCGCGTTGCCGAGCACGTGCCTGACCTGCAAGCGCCGCTCCGGCACGCCCTTGGCGCGGGCGGTGCGCACGAAGTCGTGCGAGCGCACCTCCAGCACCGCCGCGCGCGTCGTGCGCAGGATCGGCGCCGCGATCCCGAAGCCGAGCACGAGCGCCGGCAGCACCATCTGCTGCAGGTTGAGCAGCGGATCCTCCAGCAGCGTCGCGAACCCCTGCCCGTTCGGGTTGAACCCGAACGACGCCGCGGAGATCGACAACAGCGTCGTGGCCAGCAGGAACGCCGGGATCGACAGGCCCGCCAGGCTCACCGCCTGCCCGACGGCGTCGCGCGGGGCACCGGCCTTCGACGCCGACACCATGCCGAGCGGCACGCCGATCAGCAGCGCCAGCACGATCGAGAGCACCGCCAGCTCGAACGTCACCGGCAGCGACTGCACCGTCAGGTCGAGCACGCTCTGCTGGTTACGCGCCGAGTAGCCGAAGTTCCCGGTGAACATGTTGCCCAGCCACGAGAAGAACTGCGTGACCAGCGGCTGGTCGAGGCCGTAGTAATGCTCGAGCGCCGCCCGCTGGGCCGGGGTGAGCGCGGCCGCCTCGGTGCCGAGCCCCGCCGTGATCTGGTCGCCGGGGATCGCCCGGAGCATGACGAACACGAACACGGCCACCCCGAACAGGGTGCCGAGCGTGCCCGCCACCCGCCGGACGACGCGGTTGCGTACGACAGCGCGCATCAGCCGGTGGACGTGGTGCGCAGGTACTGCAGCGAGCCGTTGGCCATCGGGACGAAGCCTTGCACGCCCGCGGTCGTGGCGGTGTAGGTGTAGCCGGCGAACAGCCAGATCCAGGCGGCGTTCTCCTCCAGGTGGGCGCCGACCTGGTCGTAGATCGCCTTGCGGGCGGCCTGGTCGGTGGTGGCCTTGCCCTCGGCGAACAGCTTGTCGAGCTCGGGGGAGCTGTAGCCGGCGACCTTGTTCAGGTTGCCCTTGCTGGTGAAGTAGCGGCCGTAGGAGCCGTCGGGGTCGGGGCGGCCGCCGTTCAGCGCGACGGCCGCGTCGAAGTCGGCGGCCACCCAGCGGTCCACGAACGCGCCCGACTCCAGCACCTCCAGCTCCAGGTTGATCTTGGCCTCGGCGAGCTGGGCCTTGAGGTTCTGGGCCTCGTTGACGGAGGTCGCGTACTCGCCCTGGGAGACGATGGCCTTGACGGTCACCCCGCCCGACTTGCCGGCCTTGCCCAGGTACTCGGCTGCCTTGGCGAGGTCGCGGTTCGGGCAGGGGCGCTTGTTCGGGTCCGACTTGAACGCGGGGGCCGTGATCGGCCCGGTCACCTCGCCCTCGCCGAGCGCGGCGGTGTCGAGCACCTGCTTGCGGTCGATCGCGCACTGCACGGCCAGGCGCACGTTGACGTCCTTGAGGTCGCCGCGCCGCGCGTTGAGCTGGAGCACGTGGTAGCTGAGCTGCGGCGTCTTGGCGACCGTGATCGTGCCGCCGCCCTCGGCGGTCTGCGCGACCAGCGGGTCGTTGAAGACCGCCAGCTGCACGTTGCCCGACTGCATGGCCGAGACGATGGACGACTCGTCGGGGATCACCCGGAACTCGATCGTGGGCGCCTTCGGCTTCTCGCCGCCCCAGTACTTGTCGTTCCTGGCCAGAGTGATCGACTGGCTGGGCACGCGCTTGCTCAGCGTGAACGGCCCGGTGCCGTTGGGGGTGGAGTTGAGCTTCTCCTCGGTGTCGTCGGAGGAGAGCATCGCCATGTTGACCGTGGCCAGGTTGGCGGGCAGCGCGGCGTCGGGACCGGTCAGGTTCAGCACCACCGTGGCCGGGTCGGGCGCCTCGACGGACTTCACCGACGACAACGACGCCATGGCCACCGCCGCGGTGGCCTCGTCCATGATCTTGTCGAGTGAGTGCTTGGCGTCCTTGGAGTCGAACGCGCTGCCGTCGGCGAAGGTGACGCCCTGCCGCAGCTTGAGCGTGAGCGTCTTGCCGTCCTCCGACGTCTCCCACGACTCGGCCAGACCGGGCACCACGTTGAGGTCCTTGTCGAACTCGGTGAGCGTCCCGTACAGGTTCTGCAGCACGTTGACGGCCTGGAACTGGGTGGCCTTCCAGGGGAAGAGAGTGTCCGGGTCGGAGGTGACGCCGACCACGAGTCCCTTGGCGGCGGGCGCGCCCGTGCCGGTGGCGGGCCCGGAGGAGGACGAGCAGCTGGTGAGGGCGATGGACAGCGCAGCCGTGAGGGCGACCGCGGAGAACGCGCCACGGGGCATGTGGCCTCCTCGGGCAGTAGGTCATAAAATTACGCAGACCATACAAGGACTTCAGCGTGATCTATCGAGTGGCCTCAGGATTTCACGCATCGTGGTGTTGGTGTTACGCGTAGCGATGCGATGACGGGATCGAACGCACCCGGCCTGCCGGGGTACGGCTCTTGCGATCTGCTATCGGCACCGCGACGCGGCATGGCCTGCCATGCCTGGGCAGTGAGTCACGCTGCCTAATGCGGCCCGACCGCCGAAACCATCGGCGCGAGGAGCTGCAAGCTCGGTTCCGTCAGGGCCGAGAAGCTGACGATCGACCTGACCAGCCAGGAGGAGCTGGCCACGTCGAGCCTGCCCGAGGCCTCGGGCAGGCTCGACCGCCACGACAGCCTGGAGGGCATCGTCTCCAAGGTGGCGATGAACGAGACGCTGTCCATCGCCGACACCGCCCGCTCGCTGGACATGGCGGCCCTGGCCAAGGCGGTGGCGCTGCTGGGGGCCGCGCGCAGGATCGACACGTTCGGCGTCGGCGCGAGCGCGCTCGTCGGGCTCGACCTGCAGCAGAAGTTGTCCCGCATCGGGCGCACCGCGATCAACTGGCACGACCCGCACTCGGCCTGGACGTCGGCCGCCACGCTCGACGGCACGTGCGTGGCGGTGGCGGTCTCGCACTCCGGCGCCACGGTGGACACCGTCGAGTTCCTCTCGATCGGCCGCAACTCCGGGGCGGCGACGGTCGCGATCACGAACTTCCGCGACTCGCCGCTGGCCGGCGCGGCCGACGTGACGCTCACGACGGCCGCGCGGGAGACCAAGTTCCGATCCGGCGCGCTGGGCAGTCGCATCGCCCAGCTCATGGTGGTGGACTGCCTGTTCACGGGGGTCGCGCAGGCCTCCTACGACGAGTCGATGGAGGCGCTGCGCGCCACGTACGCGGTCGTGCACGGCCGCGTGGTCAAGCGGGCCTAGGCGCCACGCTGGACCGTCTCGCAGTCGACGTTGACCGGGTCGAGCGCGAAGCGGTCCGCGATCGCCACGTCGCCGGTGCCCTCGCCGCAGCTGACGGAGTTCTCGGCGGCCTGGTCCTGGACGTTGACGACGTCGTTGCCGTTGCCCCCCGACACCGTGTCCCGCCCGTTCCCGGCCGTGATCTCGTTGTCCTGGCCGTCGCCGGACAGGCGGTCGCCGAAGGAGCTGCCGATGAGGTTCTCGACCTGGACGTTGTCCTTGTCGGCCGGGCGGCTGCCATCGGCGTCGCGGCCGTCGTTGGCGGCGAGGTCCAGGGTCACGTGCACGCCCGTGTTGCCCGTCGGCCCAGTGGCCGGCACCCCGGCGTAGGTGGCGGTGTCCTCGCCGAGGCCGCCGGCGTACATGATCTCGCTCGTCGCGGCGCCGATGGCGCCCACGCTGCGGCTGGGGCGGAAGGTGTCGTTGCCGCCTTCGCCCTCCACGGTTCCCTTCAGCGGGACGAGCGTGCTGAACGTGTCGGCGCCGCCGCCCAGCCGGGCGGAGATCAGCGTGATGCCGACCGAGCAGCGCACGGTGGTCGGGTTGTTCGGGACCGCGACGCAGCCGCCGGCGGGCGAGATGCTCACCGAGTCGCTGACCACCAATGCGTTGGTGCCGGACTCGAGCGAGATCCGGACGCCGTTGGCGTCCGCTGAGCCGACGTAGTTCAGCTGCAGCCGGCCGCCGACGTTGCTCACCGAGGCGCTCGAGGTCCCGGCGGCCGCGTGACCCGTGCCGGGGAGCGCGGCGAGCGCGCCGACCACGAGGCCGCTCAGTAGAGAAAAGTGCATCGCTCGCTTGAGCGTGCGCATGGCTCCTCCTATGGAGTCGATGTTGGTTGACGGGCTCCATAGTGCGGCCGGAACATTGTTCTGCTCTGCGTCTTTCTGCACGCATGATCTGTATTCCTTGCAACATGTTCACAGGCCGGATTCACCTGCGGTTCACTGGCCGTCTCTACCTTGTAGAGCCATGAACTGGAAGTACCGGGCCAACGCGACGCTTGAGGGCCTCACGGGTTACACCTTGACGCGGAAACTGCACAAGGAGCCGCCGAAGCCCCCGCCCCCACCCCCGCTGGAGCTGCAGCGGCTTCCCGGCGACACCGTGCGTCCGCCCGTCGACCCGGCGCACGACCGGCTGCTGCGCGAGCCGGTCTTCCTGCTGTCGTCCGTGCGGTCGGGCTCCACGCTGCTGCGGGTCATGCTCAACAGCCATTCGCGGGTGCACTCGCCGATCGAGACGCACTTCAGGCGGATCACCGTGGGCCTCGGCACCGACCCCGTACGGCAGGCCATGGAGGCGCTCGGTCACCACCACAGCGACATCGAGCACATCGTCTGGGACCGCATGCTGCACAG
The DNA here is from genome assembly GCF_005889735.1 of Nonomuraea turkmeniaca. Classification (GTDB taxonomy): domain Bacteria; phylum Actinomycetota; class Actinomycetes; order Streptosporangiales; family Streptosporangiaceae; genus Nonomuraea; species Nonomuraea turkmeniaca. The sequence continues at coordinate 32,210 of NZ_VCKY01000063.1, read as the reverse complement.
AGAGCTGACCCGCAGCGGGAAACCGATCCTGGTGGAGAAGACGCCGAGCAACGTGTTCGTCTGGCGGCGCATCGCGACCTGCTGGCCGGACGCGCGGTTCATCTTCCTGCTGCGCCACCCGGCGTCCATCGTGCAGTCCTGGCACGAGGCAGACCCGGAGAAGCGGCCCATGGAGGAGGCCGTGCCGCGCACGCTGAGCTACATGACGTACCTGGAGGAGGCCCGCACCCACCTGGACGGGCTGACCATGCGGTACGAGCAGCTGGTCGCCGAGCCGGAGGCCGAGTTGCGCCGGCTCTGCCTCTTCCTCGGCGTCGAATGGGAGCCGGGCATGCTCACCTACGGCAACAAGGAGCACGGCGCCTTCGTCAAGGGCATCGGCGACTGGCGGGACAAGATCCGCAGCGGCACCGTCGTCGCCGGCCGGCCGCTGCCGGCACCCGACGAGGTGCCCGAGCCGCTGCACGAGATCTGCCGGAAGTGGGAGTACCTGTCTCCTGGCCTGAACCAGTCCGCACAGTAACGGTTGCAGGTCTGTGACAGAGTTTCGTCCGCCGTTTGCCCGCCGTTCGCCCTGGGCTCCGATATTGTGCCCGTCGTGATCAACGGGCCTTCGCGCCGTGCCTTAATCGCCGGAACCTTCGCCAGTCTCGCCATCCCCTCATCGGCGGCCGCCGCCGAGCGCGGCGGCCTGCCTTCGCGTCCCAACATCGTCGTCATCCTGGCCGACGACCTGGGCTGGGGCGAGATCGGCGTGCAGGGCCAGCGTCTGATCAGCACGCCGAACCTGGACCGCATGGCGGCGGAGGGCGTGCGGTTCGAGGCCGCGTACTCGGGGGCGCCGCTCTGTGCCCCCTCGCGCTGCGCCCTGCTCACCGGTCTGCACGCCGGGCACGGCACCGTACGCGAGAACCCCGAGGGCGGGCCGCAGCTCTCGCTCACCGACGCCGACCTCACCTTCGCCGAGCTGCTGCAGCTGTCCGGCTACCGGACCGCCTGCGTCGGCAAGTGGGGATTCGGGCCCGAGCAGCCGGACCAGGTCTCGCACCCGAACCTGCGCGGCTTCGACGAGTTCTTCGGCTACATCGGCCACCGCCACGCCCACCAGTACTTCCCCGAGTACCTGTGGCACAACGGGGTCAGGGTGCAGCTGGACGGCAGGTCGTACGCGCCGCACCTGTTCCGCGAGCGGGCGGTCGAGTTCATCCAGGAGGGCGGTGAGGACCCCTTCCTGCTCTACTTCGCCACCAATCTGCCGCACTCGCCCAGCGTGATCGCGGGCGACGCCGGGCCGTACGAGGACCGGCCGTGGAGCGGTCCCAACCGCCGCCACGCAGCGCAGGTGGCCAGGCTCGACACCGACGTCGCCGCGCTGCTGCGCGCGTTACGCGACGCGGGCGTGGCCGAGCGCACGCTCGTGCTGTTCACCAGCGACAACGGCCCGCACCGGGAGAAGGGCGTGACGCCCCGGCTGTTCAACTCCAACGGCCCGTTCCGCGGTGACAAGCGCGAGGTGTACGAGGGCGGCATCCGCGTGCCGCTGATCGCCTGGTCACCGCGGCTGCGGCCGCGCGTGGTCAAGCAGCCGGTGGCTTCCTGGGACGTGCTGCCGACGCTGGCGGACCTGGCCGAGGCGCCGGTCCCGGCGCACCTCGACGGGATCTCCTTCCGCGGCCTGCTCACCGGCGCGGGCGCCCCCCAGCACGAGCACCTGGTGTGGAACCGGCCGCGCAAGGCCCAAGCCATCCGCCGTGGCCGGTGGAAGGCCATCAGGTTCGCCCCGAACATCGCCGGCGCCGGGCCGGACGGCCGGATCGAGCTGTACGACCTGGCCGCCGACCCGGGGGAGCGGCTCGACCTCGCCCCGGCCCGGCCCGACCTGACCGACGAGCTGATGATCGCGCTGGATGAGTCGATCGGGCCCGACCCGCGCATCCCGTACGGGCTGAAGACCCAGATCAGCGGTAACGAGATCGTCGTGACCCTGCACAACGGCTCCACCATGCCGTGGAACGAGGTCAAGCTGGGGCTGGACGGGCTGCGCAAGGTCCGCGCGCACACGGTGGCGCGGGTCGATCCGGGGATGGCGATCGCGGTCGGGTTCCAGCTGCCGGCCCGGAGCCGGGGCCGCGTCATGGTCCTCGCCGACTTCGAGGCCGGCGGCAGGCCACAGCTCTTCCGCAAGGTGCACCGCACGAACACCTTCCCCGCCGACGTCCTCGCCCGCTGACCCGGTGCCGTCGCCGCCTGACCCGCCCTAAAGCCTCACGGGAGGCAGCCGACGTGCGCGAGGGCCTGCTTCAGCAGCACTCCCTGCCCGCCGGCCATCTCCTGCTGCACCATCGGCGACGCCGCCTCCTCGGGCGTGAACCACACGAGGTCCAGCGCGTCCTGCCGGGGCCGGCAGTCGCCCGCGACAGGGACGATGTAGGCCAGGGACACGGCGTGCTGGCGCGGATCGTGATACGGGGTGACGCCCGGCGTCGGGAAGTACTCGGCGACGGTGAACGGCTGCGGGGACGCCGGGATGTGCGGGAGGGCCACCGGACCGAGGTCCTTCTCCAGGTGGCGCAGGAGCGCGTCGCGGACCCGCTCGTAGTAGAGCACGCGTCCCGAGACGAGCGCCCGGCTGACCGTTCCGTCCGACGCGATGCGCAGCAGCAGGCCGACGCGGGTGACCACGCCGGTGTCGTCGACGCGCACCGGGACCGCGTCGATGTAGAGGATCGGCAGCTGGCCGCGGATGGACTCCAGCTCTTCCGGCGGCAGCCAGCTGGGCGTCGTTTCGGTCTTTTCGGTCATTGGATGATCGTACGTCCCCCCGCTCTACCGGCGTACCGGGACCGCGTCCGGCAGGGCCCGACCGGCCAGCCACGACGCCGTGCAGATGATCATCACGAAACCCAGGAAAGGCAGGTACTCGACGATCTTACGGTTCATTGGAGATCACGCTCCGCTCTCGCTCTCGACAGCCGCCTGCGTTGCGGCTGGATGGTGTACTTCGGGTCGTTGGCCGACTCCATCCCTGCACGGAAGATGCCGAACCGGGTGCACGCCGACCCCGCCAGCAGGGCGGCGCCCGCCGCGCCCGCCGCGACCCTGCTGCGCCGGCCGAACGCGATCCCGGCCAGCGCGCCGGCCAGCGACAGCGCCTCGCCCGCGCGCAGCAGCCTGCTGCGTTTGAGCGGCTCGGCCAGCGGGCCGAGCCGCCGCTCCATCCGGAGGGCGGCGGCGCACTCCGCCGCCGCGCCGAGCAACGCCGCCCGCCGGGCCGGGCCCGCCTCGTCCGGGGGCGCGGCCAGCATGCCGAGACCGCCTGCCGCCGCGGCGGCCGAACCGGCGAACAGGAACGGCATCTCGCGGTACCCCTCGTGCCAGGCGGGCACGGCGGTGTCGCAGATCAGCGCGGCGGTGTAGGTGGCCACGGCCGGGCCGACGAGCCCGGCTCCGATCGTGGCCGCCCGGCCCAGCCGGGGCAACCGCCCCGTCAGGGCGGTGGCGGCCGCGCAGCCGGCCTGCGGGCCGTACGCGGTCAGGAGCCACGTGCCGACGCTCATCGGCGAGGTCACCTTGAACACGCGCAGCATGTTGACGAACCGCTCGGGGCGGCCGAGGTCGTGGATCAGCGAGTACAGCGAGCCGCCGACCGCGCACAGCGCCCCCGTCTTGGCCGCCCTGGCCAGGCGCGGGCGCCCGGTCAGCTCGGCGGCGGCAGCCAGCGTGGACGACGCCCCGGCCAGGCCGCCGAGGAACAGGTAGCCGGCGATGTCGGCCGCCTGCCACGTCGGCTCGTTCAGCACCGGCCGGCCGTAGTAGGAGCCGGGTTCGGGCTGCGCCGTCGCGGGGCGCAGCGGCCTGGGGCCCGCCGACCCCGGCGTGGCCTCGCGCTCGGTCCGCACCTCCGCCGAGCCGTCCAGCCGCACATCGGTCTGACTCATGCTCTCCTCCGTGAGATCGCCGTGCCCGCCCATGCCCGCAGCGCCGCGGTGGTGGAGTCCGCGGTGGTGGAGGCCCCAGCGGTGGACGCCGTGCCCGGCCGCCGGAGCCAGGCCGCCGCGGCCATGCCCGCCAGGAGGGCGAGGGCGGCGGTGGCGGTGTGGCGCCACATCGCGGGCAGGTCCCGCGTCGTCACCACGGGGTCGGGTGGCAGGCCGTACACCTCGGGCTCGTCGAGCAGCAGGAAGAACGCGCCCATGCCGCCCACCCCGTCGCCGGTGTCGTGGCCGTACAACCGGGCCGACGTGACCCCGGACGCGCGCACCTGCTCCAGCCGCCGCTCCGCCCGCTCCCGCAACTCCTCCAGGTCACCGAATTGGATGGAGTCCGTCGGGCACGTCTTGGCGCAGGCCGGCTCCTCCCCGGCCCCGAGCCGGTCGTAGCACATGGTGCACTTGGCCGCCGTGCCGCCGCCGGCGCGCTCCCGCTTGCCGATCACCCCGAACGGGCAGGCGGGCACGCAGTAGCCGCAGCCGTTGCACACGTCCTCCTGCACCACCACCGTCCCGTACTCGGTCCGGAACAACGACCCCGTCGGGCACACGTCCAGGCAGGCGGCGTGCGTGCAGTGCTTGCACACGTCGGACGCCATCAGCCAGCGGAAGTCCTGATCGTTCAGCCCCGGCTCCTGGTGGCCGAGCGGCCGCCGCTGCTCGATGAACGCCACGTGCCGCCAGGTGTCCGCTCCCAGCCCCACGGTGTTGTCGTACGACATGCCGGTGAAGGTCAGCCCGTCCTCGGGGACGGCGTTCCACTCCTTGCACGCCACCTCGCACGCCTTGCACCCGATGCAGACGCTGGTGTCGGTGAAGAACCCCACCCGACCGGCGCCGATCGCCTCGTCCAGGTCGAAGGCCATCGCTCAGGCCTCCATTCCGGTCTCGCCCGTCACGCCGGCCCGCCGCCGGTAGGCCATGACGAGCTCGGGCAGCGCCGCGCCGCGTGGCCGCCGCCCCGGCCGGATGTCCGCCGACAGCGCCTTGACCTCCTGGATGTGGGAGTTGGGGTCCAGCGAGATCGACGACAGCTCGTTGGCCGCGTCGCCCCTGGCCAGCCCATTCGGCCCGTAGTGGAACGGCAGCCCGATCTGGTGCAGCGTCCGCCCGTTCAGGTGCAGCGGCGCGATCCGGTCGGTGACCAGCACCCTGGCCTCGATGGCGTTGCGGGCCGTGACGATGGTGGCCCACTCGCCGTGCACCAGCCCCCGCTCGGCGGCCAGCTCGGGCGACACCTCGCAGAACATCTCCGGCTGCAGCTCCGCCAGGTACGGCGTGTGCCGGCTCATGCCGCCCGCGGTGAAGTGCTCGGTCAGCCGGTACGTCGTGACCACGTACGGGAAGACCGAGGCGCCCGGCTCGTCCCCACTCGGGTGGTACCGGTTGTCCTCGTGCGGGTAGAGCCTGCGGGCCGGGTTGCGCTGGTGCCCGTACAGCGGGTTGGCCACCGGCGAGTCCTGCGGCTCGTAGTGCACCGGCAGCGGCCCGTCCACCACCCCGGCGGGCGCGAACAACCAGCCTTTGCCGTCGGCCTGCATGATGAACGGATCGATGCCGGACAACGCCGCCACGCCCCGCGCGTCCGGCGGCGGCCGGTAGTCCGGGCTCTTGTCCACCTCGAAGTCGGGCACGTCATAGCCGGTCCACCGGCTCCCGTCCCACCAGACGAGCTTCTTCTGCTCGCTCCACGGGCTGCCGTCCGGCCTGGCCGAGGCCCGGTTGTAGAGGATGCGCCGGTTGGCCGGCCACGCCCACGCCCATTCGGCCGCGATCCAGTCCTGCTCGGAGCCCGGTTTGCGGCGGGCGGCCTGGTTGACGCCGTCGGCACGCACGCCACAGTAGATCCAGCAGCCGCACGCGGTGGAGCCGTCGTCCCGCAGCTCGGTGTAGCCGGACAGCGGCCGCCCCGCCGCGTCCCAGCCGTTGATCTCCGCCTGCACCGCCTCCGCGTCCGGCTCGGCCGTCGCACCCGCGACCGGGTAGTCCCAGGTGAGGTCGAGTATGGGCGCGTCCATCGGGTCCTGCGAGCCTGCCAGCTTCTGCCGGATGATCCGCCCCAGGTGGTACATGAACCACAGGTCGCTGCGGGCGTCCCCCTCGGGCTCGACGGCCTGGTGGTGCCACTGCAGCAGCCGGTTGGTGTTGGTGAAGCTGCCGCTCTTCTCGGTGTGCGCGGCGGCGGGCAGGAAGAACACCTCGGTGCCGATGTCCTCGGTACGCAGCTCGCCCGTCTCGATCTCCGGGCCGTCCTTCCACCAGGTGGCGCTCTCGATCAGGGCGAGGTCGCGTACCACCAGCCAGTCCAGTTTCGCCATCCCGAGGCGCTGCATCCTGGCGTTGGCCGACCCGACGGCCGGGTTCTCGCCGAGCAGGATGTAGCCCTTGCAGGTGCCGTCGAGCTGCGCCAGCACGGTGTCGTACGTGCTGTGCGACCCCGTCAGCCTGGGCAGATAGCCGAACGCGAAGTCGTTGTCCGCCCGCGCCGCCTCGCCCCACCACGCCTTGAGCAGGCTCACCAGGTAGGCGGGCATGTTGGCCCAGAACCCCTTGGGCGGGGAGTCGGCGTGCAGGTAGTCGCGCAGCCGCTCGTGCTCGTGCGCGTACGGCATCGGGATGTAGCCGGGCAGCAGGTTGAACAACGTCGGGATGTCGCTGGAGCCCTGGATGCTGGCGTGCCCGCGCAACGCCTGGATGCCGCCGCCGGGCCGGCCGATGTTGCCCAGCAGCAGTTGCAGGATGCTCGCCGCCCGGATGAACTGCGAGCCGTCGCTGTGTTGCGTCCACCCCACCGCATAGACGAACTCCGCCGTCTTGTCCGGCCCGGAGTTCTCCGTCAGGTGCCGGCACACCTCCTCGAACAGCTGGCGCGGCACCCCGCACGTGCGCTCCACCATCTCCGGCGTGTACCGGGCGAAGTGCCGGCGCAGGACTTGCAGCACGCAGCGCGGGTGGCGCAGCGTGTCGTCCCGTCGCGGCGTGCCGTCCATGGGCGCGCCGAGGCTGCCCTGCGCCTCCGAGCGGTCCGCCCGCCGTTCGAAGTCCTGGTCCCTGGCGCCGGCCGCGGGGACCACCTCCATGCCCTCGTACTGCCAGGTGCCGTGCTCGTAGGTGTGGTCGTCGGGGTTGAAGCCGGAGAACAGGCCGTCGAGGTCCTCGGCGTCGCGGTAGTCCTCGCGCAGGATGGTGGCCGCGTTGGTGTACTCGACCACGTACTCGCGGAAGAACAGCTCGTTCTCCAGCACGTGGTTGATGATCCCGCCGAGGAAGGCCACGTCGGAGCCGGCCCGGATGGGCACGTGCAGGTCGGCCAGCGCGCTGGTGCGGGTGAACCGCGGATCCACGTGGATGATCACCGCGCCGCGCGCCTTGGCCTCCATCACCCACTGGAAGCCGACCGGATGGGCCTCGGCGAAGTTGGAGCCCTGGATGACCACGCAGTCGGAGTGCTGCAGGTCCTGCATGAAGGTGGTGGCGCCGCCGCGGCCGAACGACGTGCCCAGGCCCACCACGGTCGAGCTGTGGCACACCCGGGCCTGGTTCTCGATCTGCACCACGCCGAGCGCCGTCAGCAGCTTCTTGATGAGGTAGTTCTCCTCGTTGTCCAGCGTGGCGCCGCCCAGGCTCGCGATGCCCATCGTGCGGGCGGTGCGCCGGCCGTCCCGCTCCCACTCCCAGGTCTCGCGCCGGGTGGCGATGATCCGGTCGGCCACCATGTCCATGGCCGTGGCCAGGTCGAGCTCCTGCCAGTCCGCCGCGCCCGGCGGCCGGTAGAGCGCCTTGTGGAGCCGTCCGGGCCCGGTGGTGAGCTGGAGGCTGGCCGCGCCCTTCGGGCACAGCCGCCCTCTGCTGACCGGCGAGTCGGGGTCGCCCTCGATCTGGACGACCTTCCCCTCACGTACGTACACGTTCTGGGCGCAGCCCACCGCGCAGTACGGGCACACCGACTTGACCACCCGCTCGGCGTCGGCCGTCCGCGCCCGCAACGTCTCCGTGCGGGCGGACTTCACCGCCTGTCCCCGCCCGTACAAATCCTTGCCGGTCAGCTGCCGCAGTAGCGGCCACGCGAAATCCATGACGCCCCCCGATGCCCCTGGTCCGACTCCTCCCCTTCTCGGACAAGACGAAAACCCAGGTCAGAGGGGGTCAGAAAACGCGCGATGCGGCCTCGTCCCAAGCGCCGACGTCGCCGGACGGCTCGTAACGGCGCAGCGGCTCGGCCGCCGCCACCAGCGACCGCATCTCCGCCAGATCGGACACCAGCCCCGCCGCGCGGGCCTGCACGAGCACGTTGCCGAACGTGGTGGCCTCCGCGGGCCCGGCCACCACCGGCAGTCCGCAGGCGTCCGCGGTCAGCCGGCACAGCAGCTCGTTGCGGGACCCGCCGCCCACCAGGTGCACGACCTCGACGTCGCGCCCCGACAGCTCCATGGCCTGCCGCACCGCCAGCCGGTGCCCGAGAGCCAGGCTCTCCAGCACGCACCGCACGTACGCCGCCGGAGTGGCCGGCGGGCGCTGCCCGGTGCGGCGGCACTCGCCCGCGATCCTGGCCGGCATGTCGCCCGGCGGCAGGAACACCGGCTCGTCCGGGTTCACCACGGCCGCGAAAGGCCGCTCGCCCGCCGCCGCCTTCAGCAGGTCGCCCAGGTCTGAGCCCGGCCAGGCGCGCAGGCACTCCTGCAGCAGCCACAGCCCCATGACGTTGCGCAGATAGCGGACGGTGCCGTCGATGCCGGCCTCGTTGGTGAAGTTCGCGGCGCGGCTCTCCGGCGTCAGCACCGGACCCGGCAGCTCCACACCGGCCAGCGACCACGTCCCGCAGGAGATGTACGCGAACGCCGGGCCGGTGGCGGGCACCGCGGCCACGGCCGAGGCGGTGTCGTGCGAGCCCACCGCCCTGACCGGCGCCGACCAGCCGATCTCGGCGGCCACCTCACGCCGCAGCCCGCCGATCGCCTCGCCCGGCTGCCGCAGCGGCGGGAAGATCCCGGACGGCAGGCCGAGCCGCTCGATCAGAGGTGACGCCCACTGCCTGGAACGCACGTCGAGCAGGCCCGTCGTCGAGGCGTTGGTCACCTCCGCGCCCAGCTCACCGGTCAGCCAGTAGCCGAGCAGGTCCGGGATCAGCAACATCGTGGCCGCCTGGTCCAGCCGGTCGGTCAGCAGCTGGTAGATCGTGTTGAAGGGCAGCACCTGCAGCCCGGACACGTCGTACAGCGCCTCGGCGCCGACCTCGCCGGCCACCCGCTCGGCCACGCCGCGCGTGCGGTCGTCGCGGTAGTGGACCGGGTTGCCCAGCAGCGCGCCCGTCTCGTCCAGCAGCCCGTAGTCGACCGCCCACGAGTCCACGCCGATCGACGACACCGGGCCCGCGGCCCGCAGACCCGTCAGGATCTCGCGGTAGAGGCCCAGGACGTCCCAGTAGAGGCGGCCGGCCACGCGTACCGGGCCGTTGGGGAAACGATGTGCCTCGGTGAGCTTCATCCCCTCCAGCCCATCGGTCAGTTCGGCCAGCATCACCCGGCCACTGGAAGCGCCGAGATCCACGGCGGCGAAACGGCGACTCATCTTGAATGTGGCGCGGAGACCGGTCCTTCAGGACCGAGCAAGCGCCACCCTCCTTTCGAAAACAATATGGAAAAACCCAGACGGAGACCTTCGTCTCCCGGCCGGCCTGGCAGCAGCGCACCTTCACCGTGGTGGAGCTGCACCGGCTCGCCTACTACCCAGCGCGCGCACAGTTCGCCGGGCTGGGCGCGCAGGCGGCCACCCGGGCCATTGCCCGCGTGGCCGGCGCCCACGCCGACCTGCGCGCCACCAAGAAACGAGCCCACCTGCTCCGCCTGTACGGCGCCATCCCCTACGACGCACGCCTGCCGAGCTGGAACCGCGACGCCCGCACCGTCTCGCTGATCTTCCGGCGTGGGGTGTGGCTGTCGCAGGGCGCCGTCACCCTGCCCCAACCCGCGGTGCGCGAGCCGGTCAACGGCTTCCTCGGGGTGGATCAAGGAGTGGCGAACCTGGCCGTCACCAACGACGGCGCGGTGCTGCCCGGCCCGGCCCCGTCCGGGCGCGAGCACCGGACGATGACCGACCTCAACCACACCGGCTGCGGCCTCGCTGGGCACGCCGATCACATCGCGGCCCGCAACATCGCCGTACGCGGCGTGGCGGGCTGGGCTGTTGTCAACCAGCCGCACGCTACCGGCCTCCCTTCAGCCAGACGGGACCGCGAGAGCAGACCATCGGCTTCACCCGGTGGCAGTTGACTGCGTCGACTCCCTCGCGACCAGCTCCGGCTGGAACATGATGTGCTGGTGGGCGTGCGTCTCGGGATTGTCGCACTCGTCGAGCAGCAGCTCAGTGGCGATGCGGCCGAGCTGGTACGTGGGCTGGCGCATCGAGCTCAGGGAAACCGTCGAGGCGGCGGCGAAGTCGATGTCGTCATAGCCCATCAGCGCCACCTCCTCGGGCACCCGCACCCCGGACCGGAGCAGCGCCCGCAGCACGCCGAGAGCGAGCAGGTCATTGGCGCAGAACACGGCCTCGGGCAGGGCGCCGCCGGACATCAGCTCGGCGGCCGCCTTCTCACCCGCGCGGGCCGTCATCGTGGTCGACTCCACCACCCGCAGCTCGTCGGGGTCGAGCCCGGCGGAGCGCATCGCCTGCTTGGCGCCTTCCCGGCGCTCCATGCACTGCCTGATGGTCAGCGGGCCGGTCACGTACGCGACGCTGCGCGCGCCCTTGGACAGCAGGTGCGCGACCGCCGCCCGGCCGCCCGCCACGTCGTCCACGGCGACCGCGCACTGGTCGGGCCGGTGCGCCGGGTGGTCGACCAACACCACGCTGATGCCGTTCTCGCGCAGCCGGTCCAGCCTGCCGGGGTCCTCGCCGGACGGGGTGATCAGCACGCCGCGCACCCGGTGCTCGGCCAGCACCCGCAGGTTGCGGTCCTCCTTGTCCTGCGAGCCCGCCGAGTTGCCCAGGATGACGGCGTAGCCCAGCTCGCTGGCCACGTCCTCGACCCCGGCCGCGACCTCGGTGAAGAAGGGGTTGCCGATGTCGATCACGCTCAGGCCGATTGTCCTGCTGTATCCGGCGCGCAGGGTCGAGGCCGAGCCGTGCCGGACGAACCCCAGCTCGCTGATGGCGGCCTCCACCCGCTCCCGCGTGGCGGGCGCGACCTTGCCTGGCCGGTTCAGTACGTTGGAGACCGTGCCGGGGGAGACGCCGGCGTGCGCGGCGACCTCCTTGATGCTGACCATGGCCATGGAGCCCAATTAAAACGTACAAACGCCAGCGACGCCACACGATCGTGCCGTCGCCGAAGGCCCAGGCCAACCCCCTGCGAGGTCGTCACACGCCGGAGACGCGGCGCCTGCGGCGATCAAGGAGCTCCAGGTCTAGCATTGAATCGTTCAGTGGGGGAGACCGCCACAGCCGCGCTGGCGGATGGAGGGGAAGTGGGCCGTCGCGGCAATTTCCCGCCTTCTGACCAGGAGTGATCCGCTCAGCACGACGTCAAGGTCTTGTGCGGCCGGTGTGAGGAACGTTTTAATCCCCCGTAAACGCACCTGTAACAAGCCGTGGGCGCTATCAGTTATTTGAAAGGCAGGCTCATGCCGGATGTCATCGCCTATGGCGGGGACTGGAATCCCGAGCAGTGGCCCGAGGAGACGTGGGAGCAGGACGTCGCGCTGATGCGCGAGGTCGGCGTCAACAGGGTCAGTGTCGGGATCTTCTCCTGGTCGATGCTGGAGCCCGTCGAGGGGGTGTTCGACTTCGACTGGTTCGATCGCGTGATGGACCTGCTGGCCGCGAACGGCATCCAGGCCAACCTGGCCACCCCGACCGCGTCGCCGCCGCCCTGGTTCTCCGACACGTACCCGGAGGCACTGCCGGTGGACGCCGACGGGCGGCGGCTCTACCACGGCAGCCGGCAGGGTTTCTGCCCCAGCTCGCCGATCTACCGAGAGAAGGCGCTGCGGATCGCCGAGCAGATGGGCCTCCGCTACCGCGATCATCCGGCACTGGCCCTGTGGCACGTGCACAACGAGTACGGCTGCCACAACGCCCGCTGCTACTGCGACACCTCTGCCGCGGCGTTCCGCGCCTGGCTGCGCGCGCACTACGCCTCGCTGGACGAGCTCAACGACGCGTGGGGGACGGCCTTCTGGTCGCAGCGCTACAGCGACTGGGCCCAGATCCTGCCACCACGCGCCACCCCCAGCTTCCCCAACCCGGGCCAGCAGCTCGACTTCCGCAGGTTCAGCTCCGACGCGCTCGTCGAGCTGTACGCCGCCGAGCGTGACCTGCTCAAGTCGATCACCCCGGACGTGCCCGCGACCACGAACCTGATGGCGGGCGCGCACTGGGACATGGACTGCTGGTCCTTCGCCGCCGAGCTCGACGTGGTCTCCACCGACCACTACCTGGTCGGGGCGCGGGCCGAGCCGCACATCGACCTGGCCTTCGCCGCCGACTACGCGCGCTCGCTGAACGGCGGGCGGCCCTGGCTGCTGATGGAGCACTCGACCAGCGCCGTCAACTGGCAGCCGCGCAACCTCGCCAAGGCGCCCGGCGAGCTGCGCCGCAACTCGCTGCAGCACCTGGCCAGGGGCGCGGACGGGATCATGTTCTTCCAGTGGCGGGCCTCCCGGGCCGGCGCCGAGAAGTGGCACTCGGCGATGGTGCCGCACGCGGGGCCCAACACCAAGATCTTCCGCGAGGTCGCCGCGCTCGGGGCCGAGCTGGCCGGGCTCTCCGACGTCGTGGGCAGCACGGTCAAGGCCGACGTGGCGATCCTGCTCGACCACTCCAGCGTGTGGGCCCAGGACCATCCCGCCCAGCCGACGGCCGACCTGGAACCGGTCGAAGAGGTCAAGCGCTGGCACGCCGCGCTCTGGCGGGCCGGCGTCACCTGCGACCTGGCCCGGCCCGAGTCCGACCTGTCCGGCTACCGCCTCGTGCTGGTGCCCGCGCTCTACCTGGTGAGCGACGAGGGCGCGGCCAACCTGGAGGACTTCGTCCGGCGGGGCGGGGTCGCGCTCGTGGGGCCGTACAGCGGGATCGTGGACGACCACGACCGGGTGCGGCTGGGCGGCTACCCCGGGGCGTGGCGTGAGCTGCTCGGAGTGACCGTCGAGGAGTTCTTCCCTCTGGACGGGCCGATCCCGCTGGCGTCAGGGGCGACGGGGACCGTGTGGAGCGAGCTGGCGCACGCCGGCGGGGCGAAGGTCCTGGACACGTACGCCACGGGCGAGCCTGCCTGGACCCGCAACGAGTGGGGCGACGGGGCCGCGCACTACCTGACCACCCGGCTCGACGACGGGGGACTGGCCGAGGTCGTGGCCGCAGTCTGCGCCGAGGCGGGGGTCGAAGCCGTGGCCCAGGCCGGACCGGGGGTGGAGATCGTGCGGCGCTCGCACGCCGACGGCCGCTCGTTCCTGTTCGCGATCAACCACACGCGTGCGGACGCCGTCGTGACCACGCCCGCCGGTGAGAAGGCGACCGTTCCCGCCGGTGACGCCCTGATCCTGCGCAACTGACCACCCCGGCCGACCACCCCATCCCCGCAAAGGAGCACCCCCCAATGTCGGAAATTTCACGACGTGATGCGTTAAAGGGCTTGGCTGTCGCCGGCGCTGCCGTGCCGCTGGCGTCGATGCTGGAGTCCCCGGCCGTGGCCGCTCTGGACATCCCCGACGTCAGCCTGCGCTGGCTGGAGGGCAAGCCCGCCGAGGCCCCCGGCACCACGTGGGGCGTCCCGTGGCCCAAGGGCGCGGTGCCCAAGGAGCAGCAGTTCGCCCTCACCGCCGCCGACGGCGCGGCCGTGCCCGTGCAGACGTGGCCGCTGGCGTACTGGCCGGACGGCTCGCTCAAGTGGACGGGACACGCCGCGGGCCCTGGCACGCCCATCGCCGAGACGTACACGCTGCGCCCCGGCGCCGCGGCCACCCCCGCCAAGCCGGTCATGGTCAAGGACGAGAAGCAGTACGTGGACGTGGACACCGGCGTGATCCGGGTCCGCGTGCGCAAGGGCGGCAGCGAGCTGATCTCCCAGATCTGGCGCGGCGAGACCGAGATCGCCCGCAAGGGCCAGCTGGTCAGCCTCAGGCAGGGCAAGATCGACGACGGCGACGACCGCACCACCGAGGTGGACTCCTACCTCAGCGACATCGCCAAGGTCGAGGTCGAGCAGTCCGGCCCGGTCCGCGCCGTGGTCAGGATCGAGGGCCGCCACACCTCCAAGAAGGGCAAGTCCTGGCTGCCGTTCACGATCAGGCTCTACTTCTACGCGGGCGCGGAGAGCGTGCGCATGACGCACACGTTCGTGTTCGACCGCGACGGCCAGAACGACTTCATCGCCGGCCTCGGCGTACGCTTCCGCGTCCCGATGCGCGACGAGGCCTACAACCGGCACGTCCGGTTCGTCGGTGACGGGCACGGCCAGCTCGCCGAGGCGGTCAAGGGCATCACCGGCCTGCGCCGCGACCCGGGCCTGGCCGTGCGCAAGGCGCAGGTGGCCGGGCAGAAGCTGCCGGACGTCGCCACCTGGGACACCCGCGTGAGCAGCCGCCTCCCCCTCATCCCCGACTGGGGCGACTACACCCTCTCCCAGCTGTCCTCCGAGGGCTTCACGCTGAAGAAGCGCACCAAGAAGGGGTACGGCTGGGTCGCCGTCGACCAGGGCAGGCGGGCCTCGGGATTCGGCTACGTAGGCGGGGTGAGCGGCGGTCTCGCGTTCGGCATGCGGGACTTCTGGCAGCGCCACCCCAGCCAGCTCGACATCCGCGGCGCCGCCTCGGAGGAGGCCGAGATCACGGTCTGGATGTGGTCGCCGGAGGCCGGGCCCATGGACACCCGCTTCTACCACGACGGCCTCGGCCAGGACACCTACCCGGAGCAGATCGAGGGCCTCAACATCACGTACGAGGACTACGAGCCCGGGTTCGGCACGCCGCTGGGCATCGCGCGGACGACCGAGCTGACCTTCTGGGCCGTGGCCGCCACCCCCGACGCCGCGCGGCTCGGCGCGATGGCCGACGCCGTGCGCACGCCCCCGCTGATCGTCGCCCCGCCCGCGCACCTGGCCGCGGCCAAGGTGTTCGGCGGCCTGTTCAGCCCGGTCGACCGGTCCACGCCGGAGAAGAAGACCATCGAGGACCGGCTCGACTTCCTCTTCGACTACTACAAGAACCAGGTCGAGCAGCGCCACTGGTACGGCTTCTGGGACTACGGCGACATCATGCACACGTTCGACGAGGACCGGCGCGTGTGGCGCTACGACATCGGCGGTTACGCCTGGGACAACTCCGAGCTCTCGCCGGACCTGTGGCTCTGGTACGCGTACCTGCGCTCGGGCCGGTCCGACGTCTTCAGGTTCGCCGAGGCGATGACCCGGCACACCGGCGAGGTGGACGTCTACCACCTGGGCCCGTGGGCGGGGCTCGGCACCCGGCACAACGTGCAGCACTGGGGGTGCAGCGCCAAACAGCAGCGCATCTCGACCGCGGTCTACCGGCGGATCTTCTACTTCCTGACGGCCGACGAGCGCACCGGGGACCTGATGCGGGCGCTGGTGGACTCCGACAAGACGTTCATGGCCCTCGACCCGCTGCGCAAGATCCGCACGGCGCCGTACACGCCGAATCCGGAGGCGCTGGCCATCGGTCTGGGCACCGACTGGAGCGGCCTGGCCGCCGCCTGGCTCACCGAATGGGAGCGCGGCGGCGATCCGATCGCCGAGAAGAAGCTCAAGGCCACGATGCGGACCATCGCCGCGATGCCC
Source organism: Nonomuraea turkmeniaca (assembly GCF_005889735.1). GTDB lineage: Bacteria > Actinomycetota > Actinomycetes > Streptosporangiales > Streptosporangiaceae > Nonomuraea > Nonomuraea turkmeniaca. The sequence continues at coordinate 16,430 of NZ_VCKY01000063.1, read as the reverse complement.
AACGGGTTCGTCACCGGCGAGGGCCTCTACAACATCAACACCGGTGAGTTCGCGCCGGCCGAGAAGAAGGTGGCGGTGTCCCATCTGTCGGCCATGTTCGGGCAGGTCGAGATCTGCGCCGAGCTGATCGACCTGGTGGACATGCCGGACTTCGAGAAGGCGTGGCTCCAGTACTGCCGGCTGTTCAACGCCACCAGAGCCGAGCAGACGGCCGAGACCGGGGCGCACTTCGGCAACCTCATCCTCAAGCAGGGGCACTCCAGGCTCACGGCGTACGCGGCGGTCCGGCTGCAGCGCGACGACCTCGCCACCCGGGCCTGGACGGAGTTCCGCACCGGCGACGGCTACGCCCCGACCCTGCCGTGGAAGTCGGAGAAGGTCACCGCCACCCTGAACCCGACCGACGAGGCGGCCTGGGTCTCGACCAACACCACCGCCCTGTACGGCCTTGCCGCCATCCAGAACATGGCCCTCGTCGGCGACAAGCTCCCCACCTGACCATTAAAACGTGTCACCGCCCCCGGCTGACCCCATGGTCAAGCCGGGGGGGGGCTCGCATTGACAGCGAGCACCAGGAATCATAGTTTCCTGCACGGAGGATTAAAACGTTTTGAAGGGAGTGTCAGTGCAACGCGTCTGCTTCCTGCTGAAAGTCCGCCCAGAGCGGCTGGCGGAGTACCGGGAACGCCACCAGAACGTCTGGCCGGAGATGCGAGAGGCGCTGTCGCGCACCGGCTGGCACAACTACACGCTCTTCCTCAGGGACAACGGCCTGCTCGTGGGCTACCTGGAGACCGAGGACTTCGAGGCCGCCAAGAAGGCCATGGCCGAGACGGACGTCAACGCCCGCTGGCAGGCCGAGATGGCGCCGTTCTTCGAAGACCTCGACGGGCGCCCAGACGAGGGCATGGCGCCGCTGACCGAAGTGTTCCACCTGGATTGATCGGGGAGTCATGACTGACATCAAGGCCGCGCTACGCGCGCAGCACATCGAGACGCCGTCCTGGGCGTACGGCAACAGCGGCACGAGGTTCAAGGTGTTCGCCCAGCAGGGCGTGCCGCGCGACCCGTACGAGAAGCTCGCCGACGCCGCGCAGGTGCACGCCTATACGGGGGTGGCGCCCACGGTCGCCCTGCACATCCCGTGGGACAAGGTGGACGACTACGCCGACCTGGCCAGGCACGCCAAGGACCTGGGCGTCGGCATCGGAGCGATCAACTCCAACGTCTTCCAGGACGACGACTACAAGCTCGGCAGCGTCACCAACCCGTCCGCGCGGGTCCGCCGCAAGGCCACCGACCACCTGCTCGAGTGCGTGGACATCATGGACGCCACCGGCTCCGACACGCTGAAGTTGTGGTTCTCCGACGGCATCAACTACCCGGGCCAGGACGACATCCGCGCCCGCCAGGACCGGCTGGCCGAGTCCCTGGCCGAGGTGTACGAGCGGCTCGGCGAAGGCCAGCGGTTCCTGCTGGAGTACAAGCTGTTCGAGCCGGCCTTCTACGCCACCGACGTGCCCGACTGGGGCACCGCCTACGCGCACTGCGTCAAGCTCGGCCCCAAGGCCCAGGTGGTCGTGGACACCGGGCACCACGCGCCGGGCACCAACATCGAGTTCATCGTGGCGTTCCTGCTGCGCGAGGGCAAGCTCGGCGGCTTCGACTTCAACTCCCGCTTCTACGCCGACGACGACCTGATGGTGGGGGCGGCGGACCCGTTCCAGCTGTTCCGCATCATGTTCGAGGTGGTGCGCGGCGGCGGCTTCGATCCTGAGCTCAACGTGGCCTTCATGCTGGATCAGTGCCACAACATCGAGCCGAAGATCCCTGGCCAGATCCGCTCGGTCATGAACGTCCAGGAGGCCACCGCCAAGGCCCTGCTGGTCGACCGGGACGCGCTGGCCGCCGCCCAGAACGAGGGCGACGTGCTGGGCTCGAACGCCGTGTTCATGGACGCCTACAACACCGACGTGCGGCCGTTGCTCGCCGAGCTGCGGGAGGAGATGGGCCTGGCGCCCGACCCGATGGCCGCGTACGCCAAGTCCGGATATTTCGAGAAGATCGCCGCCGAGCGCGTCGGCGGCAACCAGGCCGGCTGGGGGGCCTGACACCATCATGGACGTCATCAACGAACTGCTGGAACGCTCACACCGCCTCGGAGCCGACCCGCGCAACACCAACTTCGCCGGCGGCAACACCTCGGCCAAGGGCAGCGCGGCCGACCCGGTGACCGGCGAGGACGTCGAGCTGCTGTGGGTCAAGGGCTCCGGCGGCGACCTGGGCACGCTCAAGGAGCCCGGCCTGGCGGTGCTGCGCCTGGACCGGCTGCGCGCGCTCAAGGGCGTCTACCCGGGCGTCGAGCGCGAGGACGAGATGGTCGCCGCGTTCGACTACTGCCTGCACGGCAAGGGCGGGGCCGCACCGTCGATCGACACGGCCATGCACGGCCTGGTCGAGGCCGGTCACGTCGACCACCTGCACCCCGACGCGGGCATCGCCATCGCGACCGCCGCCGACGGCGAGGAGCTGACCAGGCGCGTCTTCGGCGACCGGGTCGTGTGGGTGCCGTGGCGGCGGCCCGGGTTCCAGCTCGGGCTGGACATCGCCGCGATCAAGGACGCCAACCCGCAGGCGATCGGCTGCGTCCTCGGCGGCCACGGCATCACGGCCTGGGGCGCCACGTCCGAGGAGTGCGAGTCCCGCTCGCTGGAGATCATCCGGACCGCGGAGGCGTACCTGGCCGAGCACGGCCGCCCGGACCCCTTCGGCTCGGTGATCCACGAGACGCTGCCGGAGGCCGAGCGGCACGCGCGCGCGGCCGCGCTGTTCCCCGTCATCCGCGGCCTCGCCTCCAGCGACGTGCGCACGGTCGGCCACTACACCGACACGCCCGAGGTGCTGGACTTCGTCTCCCGCGCCGAGCACCCGAGGCTGGCCGCGCTCGGCACGTCCTGCCCGGATCACTTCCTCCGGACGAAGGTCGCGCCACTGGTGCTCGACCTGCCGCCGGACGCTCCGCTGGAGCAGGCGGTCGAGCGGCTGCGCGAGCTGCACGCCGCCTACCGCGAGGAGTACACCACCTACTACGACCGGCACGCCACCCCGGACTCGCCTCCGATGCGCGGCGCGGACCCGGCGATCGTGCTGGTGCCGGGCATCGGCATGTTCTCCTTCGGCAAGGACAAGCAGACCGCCCGGGTGGCCGGCGAGTTCTACGTCAACGCCATCAACGTCATGCGGGGCGCCGAGTCCGTCTCGACGTACGCGCCCATTCCCGAGTCGGAGAAGTTCCGCATCGAGTACTGGGAGCTGGAGGAGGCCAAGCTCCGCCGCATGCCCAAGCCCAAGCCCCTGGCCACGCGCGTGGCGCTGGTCACCGGCGGCGGCTCCGGCATCGGCGCGGCGACCGCCCGCCGCCTGGCCGCCGAAGGCGCCTGCGTGGTCGTCGCCGACCGTGACCTGGCCGCCGCGGAGAAGGTGGCCGCCGAGATCGGCGCCGCCGCGTACCGCGTCTCCGACGTGGCCGTGGCCGTCGGCGTGGACGTCACCTCGGAGGAGCAGGTCGTCGCGGCGATCCGCGCGGGTGTGCTGGCCTTCGGCGGCGTGGACCTGGTCGTCAACAACGCCGGCCTGTCGCTGTCACGCGCGCTGCTGGAGACCACCCTCGCGGACTGGGACCTGCAGCACGACGTCATGGCCCGCGGCTCGTTCCTGGTCTCCCGCGAGACCGCCCGGGTGATGATCGACCAGGCCATGGGCGGCGACATCATCTACATCTCCTCCAAGAACGCCGTCTTCGCCGGACCGAACAACGTCGCCTACGGCGCCGCCAAGGCCGACCAGGCCCACCAGGTCCGCCTGCTCGCGGCCGAGCTGGGGGCGTACGGCGTCCGCGTCAACGGCATCAACCCCGACGGCGTGGTACGCGGCTCCGGCATCTTCGCCTCCGGCTGGGGCGCCAACCGCGCGAAGGTCTACGGGGTCGAGGAGGAGCGGCTCGGCGAGTTCTACGCGCAGCGCACCCTGCTCAAGCGCGAGGTGCTGCCCGAGCACGTGGCCGCCGGGGTCTTCGCCCTCACCGGCGGCGACCTCACCCACACCACGGGCCTGCACATCCCGGTGGACGCCGGCGTGGCCGCCGCCTTCCTGCGTTAGGCATAGGCGGCCACCAGCCCGACGAGCATCCCCGCGACGCCGGCCGCCGTGATCAGGAGACCTCCGATCACGGCGGCCCGCCGCCCCTTGCGCACACCCGCCCAGTACATGATCACGTAAGGCAGGAACCCGAGCCCGCCGAACCCGACCGCCGGCAACGTCAGAGCGGCCAGGACGCCCATCGTCCCGGCCGGAACGGCCCGGTCCCCTTCGGGCGTGAGCTGCGCCCGCTTGACGTCCCCCGCAGTGGAGTCCGGCGAGGCGTCCACCGGGACGGGAGCGCCGCCCCGGTCAGCCGGGCCTGAGTCCGGCGTGAAGATCCCCTTGCAGTCGTAGCGTCCCTCGCCCAGGTCCTCGCACGAGACCACCCGCAGCGTGCCCGGCGTACCGATGCGACCCGTGGCGAGCTGGAGATCCCGGACCGCGAACACCATGGGCAGCAGGCACACCCCGAGCCAGAGCAGCACGAGGACGACCTTCTGCACCCGTCCGGGGTCCCTCCCAGCAGGTGTGACGAACTGCACATCGGGCAAGAATTCGCTCATACGCTCATCGTTCTTCCTGCTACTTGGGCCTCACCTGCAGCCTGCTTGGGAGAGCTGGCTTGCACATCCATCCTGAGCAGTGCATCATCTTCACAAGCAAGGTCATGAGTAGTTATGCATGAATATGCAGGAGGATGGGAATGAGGGCGGCGATCGCCGGAGCCAGCGGCTATGCGGGCGGAGAGCTGCTGCGTCTCCTGCTCGGCCATCCCGAGCTTGAGATCGGCGCGCTCACCGCGGCCTCCAGCGCGGGCAGCCGCCTCGGCGCCCACCAGCCCCACCTGCCGCAGCTGGCCGACCGGATCATCGAGGACACCACGGCCGACGTGCTCGCCGGTCACGACGTCGTCTTCCTGGCGCTGCCGCACGGCCACTCGGCCGCGGTGGCCGCCCAGCTCGGCACGGAGACGGTCGTGGTGGACTGCGGCGCCGACCACCGGCTCGCCGACCCGGCCGCCTGGCAGGAGTTCTACGGCGGCGAGCACGCGGGCACCTGGCCCTACGGCCTGCCCGAGCTGCCGGGGCAGCGTGACGTCCTGCGCGGCGCCACCCGGATCGCGGTCCCCGGCTGCTACCCGACCTCGGTCCTGCTGGCCCTGTTCCCGGCGTTCGCCGCCGGGCTGGCCGGGCCGGACGTGGTCGTGGTGGCCGCCAGCGGCACCAGCGGCGCCGGCAAGTCGCTCAAGCCCAACCTGCTGGGCAGCGAGGTCATGGGCTCGGTCAGCGCGTACGGCGTGGGCGGCGGGCACCGGCACACCCCGGAAATGGAGCAGGGCCTGTCGGCCGTCGCCGGCACCCCGGTCCGGGTGTCGTTCACCCCGACGCTGGCCCCGATGAGCCGTGGCATCCTCGCCACCTGCACGGCCCCCGCCGCGCCCGGCGTGACCAAGGAGTCGCTCAGGGCGGCGTACGAGGCCGCGCTGAAGGACGAGCCGTTCGTCCGGCTCCTGCCCGAAGGCGTCTGGCCGGCCACCGCCATGACCTACGGCGCCAACACCGCCGCCTTGCAGGTGACGCTCGACGAGCGCGCGGGCCGCGTGGTCGCCGTCATCGCCATCGACAACCTCACCAAGGGCACGGCCGGAGGCGCGATCCAGAGCGTCAACCTCGCCCTCGGCCTGCCGGAAGAGCTCGGCCTCCCCCTGACAGGAGTCGCACCTTGAGTGTCACAGCCCCGCTTGGATTCAGAGCCGCGGGTGTCGCCGCCGGGATCAAATCCGGCGGCGCCCGCGACCTGGCCCTCGTCGTCAACGACGGGCCCAGCCGCGCCGCCGCCGGAGTCTTCACCGCCAACCGCGTGAAGGCCGCTCCCGTGCTGTGGTCGCAGCAGGTCCTGGCGGGTGGCCGGCTGCGAGCGGTGGTGCTCAACTCCGGCGGCGCCAACGCCTGCACGGGCCCGGAGGGTTTCCAGGACACGCACGCCACCGCGGAGAAGGTCGCCGAGGCGATCGAGGACTCGGCGGGCGAGGTCGCGGTCTGCTCGACCGGCCTGATCGGCGAGCGGCTGCCGATGGACGAGCTGCTGTCCGGCGTCGACGCCGCCGCCACCCAGCTGTCCCGCGACGGCGGCCTGGCCGCGGCCGACGCCATCCGGACGACCGACACGGTCTCCAAGATCTCGTTCAAGCGGGCCAACGGCTACATGGTCGGCGGAATGGCCAAGGGCGCGGGCATGCTCGCCCCGGCCCTGGCGACCATGCTCTGCGTGATCACCACGGACGCCGACGTGACCAGCGACGAGCTCGACGTGGTGCTCCGCAAGGCGACCGCGCAGACGTTCGACCGGCTCGACACCGACGGCTGCATGTCCACCAACGACACCGTGCTCCTGCTGGCCAGCGCCGCCTCCGGGGTCAAGCCGGACCTGGCGGAGTTCGAGCAGAAGGTCACCGAGGTCTGCGCCGACCTGGCCAGGCAGCTCCTGGTGGACGCCGAGGGCGCCACCAAGGCCATCGCCATCGAGGTCGTCGGCGCCGACTCCGAGCAGGACGCGGTCAAGGTCGGCCGCTCTGTCGCCCGGTCCAACCTGCTCAAGTGCGCCATCCACGGCGAGGACCCCAACTGGGGCCGTGTGCTGGCCGCGGTCGGCACCACCGACGCCGTCTTCGAGCCCGACCGGCTCAACGTGGCGATCAACGGCATCTGGATCTGCCGCGGCGGCGCGGTCGGCGACGACCGCTCCAAGGTCGACATGCGCCCCAGGGATGTGACCATCACCATCGACCTGTCGGCGGGACCGCACACCGCGACCGTGCACACGACGGACCTGACGGCCGACTACGTCCACGAGAACTCGGCGTACAGCTCATGAGGATCTCCACCGCCCAGACCAAGGCCGGGGCCCTGATCGAGGCCCTGCCCTGGCTGATCCGCTTCCACGGCGCGACCGTCGTCATCAAGTACGGCGGCAACGCCATGACCGACGAGGCGCTCAAGAAGGGCTTCGCCGAGGACATCGTCTTCCTGCACCACGCGGGCCTGCGCCCGGTCGTGGTGCACGGCGGCGGCCCGCAGATCAGCAGCGCGCTGGACAAGCTCGGCATCGAGTCGACGTTCACCGCGGGCCTGCGGGTCACCACGCCCGAGGCCATGCAGGTCGTCAGGATGATCCTGACAGGACAGGTCAACCCCGAGATCGTGGGCCTGGTCAACCGGCACGGCCCGTTCGCGGTCGGCATGTCCGGTGAGGACGCCCACCTGTTCACCGCCGTACGCAAGCACGCGCTCGTGGACGGCGAGCCGGTCGACATCGGCCAGGTCGGCGAGATCATCAAGGTCGACGCCGGCGCCGTCAAGGCGCTGATCGACAACGGCCGCATCCCCGTCGTCTCCAGCGTCGCCAGGGGAGACGACGGCCAGATCTACAACGTCAACGCCGACACCGCCGCCGCCGCGCTGGCCGTGGCGCTCCAGGCGCAGAAGCTGATCGTGCTGACGGACGTCGAGGGCCTGTACGCCAACTGGCCCGACGACACCGACGTGATCGACAAACTCGGCGCCGACGAGCTCGAGACGCTCATGCCCACGCTGTCCAGCGGCATGGTCCCCAAGATGGAGGCCTGCCTGACAGCGGTGCAGGGCGGCGTGCCCCAGGCCCACGTGCTCGACGGCCGCGTACCCCATTCACTGCTGCTAGAGATCTTCACCAATGAGGGAATCGGAACGATGGTGATGCCCTGATGAACCTTTTTGAGAGGTTCGAGAAGGCGTTCATGCCCAACTACGGCGTCCCGCCGATCGCGCTGGCGCGCGGCGAGGGCAGCCGCGTGTGGGACGTGGACGGCAAGGAATACCTCGACTTCATCGGCGGCATCGCGACCAGCTCGCTCGGCCACGCGCACCCCGCCCTGGTCGAGGCCGTGTCGAAGCAGGTCGCCACCATCGCGCACACCAGCAACCTGTTCCTGCACGAGCCCGAGGTGCTGCTCGCCGAGAAGCTCCTCACCCTGCTGAACGCCCCCGCCCGGGTCTTCTTCGCCAACTCCGGCACCGAGGCGAACGAGGCCGCGTACAAGCTGGCGCTCAAGTACGGCCGCCGCGAGGGCCGCTCCTACTTCGTCGCCGCCGAGAACGGCTTCCACGGTCGCACGATCGGCGCCCTGTCGCTGACCGGCAAACAATCCATCCGCGACCAGTTCGGCCCGTTCCCGGTCGACGTGCGCTTCGTCCCGTACGGCGACGCCGACGCGCTCAAGGAGGCCGTGACCGTCGACTGCATCGCGGTCTTCCTCGAGCCCACCCAGGGCGAGGCCGGCGTGGTCCCGCCGCCGGCCGGCTACTTCGAGGCGGCGCGTGAGATCTGCGACTCGACCGGCGCGCTCCTGGTGGCCGACGAGATCCAGTCGGCGATCGGGCGGACCGGGCACTGGTTCGCCCACCAGGCCGACGGCGTCACGCCGGACATCCTGACCCTGGCCAAGGGCCTGGGCGGCGGGATGCCGATCGGCGCCTGCATCGGCTTCGGCGAGGCCGGCAAGCTGTTCGAGAAGGGCGACCACGGCTCGACGTTCGGCGGCAACCCGGTCTCCTGCGCCGCCGCCCTGGCGGTGCTGGACACCGTGGACCTCGACCACGTCAAGTCGGTCTCCGCGCACCTGCGCAGCGGGCTGGAGGCCGTCGGCCACCCGCTGCTGAAGGGCGTCCGCGGGCGCGGCATGTGGCTGGCCGCCGTACTGAACGAGCCGCGCTCGGCCCAGGTCCAGGAGGCCGCCGCGAACGCCGGCTTCCTGGTCAACGCCCTCCAGCCCGACGCGGTGCGCATCGCGCCGCCGCTGGTCGTGACGGCCGGCCAGGTGGACGCCTTCGTGGCGGCGTTCCCGGCGATTCTGGCGGAGGCCGCACAATGACCGGACATCGCGCGGACTCGCCGCAAATCAGACACCGCGCGGACTCGGCGCAAGTCAGACACCGCGCGGACTCGGCGCAAGTCAGACACCGCGCGGACTCGGCGCAAATCAGGCACTTCCTGAAGGACGACGACCTGTCGCCGGCGGAGCAGGCGGAGGTCCTCGATCTCGCCGCCGCGATGAAGAAGGACCGGTTCGGCTACCGCCCGTTCGAGGGCCCGCAGACGGTCGCGGTGTTGTTCGACAAGCCCTCGGCCCGCACCCGCGTCTCCTTCCACACCGGCATCGGCGAGCTCGGCGGTCTCCCGCTGGTCGTGGACAACGTCTCGGTCCTGATGGGCCGCGGCGAGCCCACCGCCGACCTCGCCAGGGTGCTCGACCGGCAGGTCTCCGCCATCGTCTGGCGGACCAGCGGCCAGGAGCTCATCGAGGAGATGGCCGCCCACTCCCGGGTGCCGGTCGTCAACGCGCTCACCGACGAGTTCCACCCGTGCCAGATCCTCGCCGACCTGCAGACCGTCAAGGAGCACCTGGGCAGGACCGCCGGGCTCACGCTGACCTTCCTCGGCGACGGCGCCAACAACATGGCCCACTCCTACCTGCTCGGCGGCGCCACGGCGGGGATGCACGTACGCATCGCCGCCCCCGCCGGCTACCAGCCCGACGCGGCGATCCTCGACCAGGCCGCCGCCATCGCCGTCAAGACCGGCGGCTCGGTGGTCGCGTTGTCGGACCCGGTCGCCGCCGCCCAGGGCGCTCACGTGATCGCCACCGACACCTGGGTGTCGATGGGCCAGGACGGCAAGGACCAGCGGGTCCGCGACCTCATGCCGTACCAGGTCAACGCCGAGCTGCTGGAACACGCCGCGCCGGACGTGATCGTGCTGCACTGCCTGCCCGCCTACCGCGACTACGAGATCACCGACGAGGTGCTCGAAGGGCCGCGCAGCGTCGTGTGGGACCAGGCCGAGAACCGGTTGCACGCGCAGAAGGCGCTGCTGCACTGGCTGGTGACCCGGCCGTGACCATCCCGATGACCAAGGCGGGCCGGCAGGCGAAGATCACCGACCTGCTGCGGCGGCAGGCCGTGCGCTCCCAGCCGGAGCTGGCCAAACTGCTCGCCGACAGCGGCGTCGAGGTCACCCAGGCCACGCTCTCGCGCGACCTCGACGAGCTCGGGGCGCTCAAGCTCCGCGCGGAGGACGGCTCGCTCGTGTACGCGCTGCCCGGCGAAGGCGGCGCCCGCATCCCGGTCGCCCGCCTGGGCACCGGGGAGTCCCCGGCCGCGCGGCTGCACCGTATCGCGGAGGAGCTGCTGGTCAGCGCCGAGGCGTCGGCCAACCTGGTCATCGTGCGGACCCCGCCGGGCGCCGCCCAGTTCCTCGCCTCGGCCATCGACCACGCGGACTGGGAGTCCATCCTCGGCACCGTGGCGGGCGACGACACCATTCTCGTCATCAGCCGCGACCCGGCCGGGGGGCAGACGCTCGCCCACGCGCTGCTGAAGGCCGCCGACCGGCGCAGTTTGGAGCAGAAATGACCGAGCGAGTAGTCCTCGCGTATTCGGGCGGACTCGACACCTCCGTCGCCATCCCGTACCTGGCCGAGAAGATGGACGCTGAGGTCGTCTGCGTCGCCGTGGACCTCGGCCAGGGCGGCGAGGACATGGAGGCGATCCAGAAGCGGGCCATCGACTGCGGCGCCGTCGAGTCGGTCGTGGTGGACGCCAAGGAGGAGTTCGCCGCCGACTTCTGTGTGCCCGCGCTGCAGGCCAACGCCCTCTACATGGACCGCTACCCGCTGGTGTCGTCGCTGTCGCGGCCGCTCATCGTCAAGCATCTGGTGTCGGCGGCCCAGCAGTTCGGCGGCACCGTCGTCTCCCACGGCTGCACCGGCAAGGGCAACGACCAGGTCCGCTTCGAGGCCGGCCTGGCCGCGCTGGCGCCTGACCTGAAGGTCGTCGCGCCCGCCCGGGACTTCGCCTGGACCCGCGACAAGGCCATCGAGTACGCCGAGGCCAAGGGCCTGCCCATCGAGACGTCGAAGAAGAACCCGTTCTCCATCGACCAGAACCTCTGGGGCCGCGCCGTCGAGACCGGTTTCCTCGAGGACATCTGGAACGGCCCCACCGAGGAGGTCTACTCCTACACCGCCGACCCGTCCCAGCCGCGCGAGCCCGACGAGGTCGTCATCACGTTCGAGGCCGGCGTCCCGGTCAGGATCGACGGGCGGTCGCTGACGCCGTACCAGGTCATCGACGAGCTCAACCAGCGCGCCGGCGCCCAGGGCGTCGGCCGGATCGACATGGTCGAGGACCGGCTCGTCGGGATCAAGTCCCGCGAGGTGTACGAGGCGCCGGGCGCCGTCGCGCTCATCTCCGCCCACATGGAGCTGGAGAACGTCACCGTCGAGCGCGACCTGGCCCGCTTCAAGCGCGGCGTGGACCAGCGGTGGAGCGAGCTCGTCTACGACGGCCTGTGGTTCTCGCCGCTCAAGGACGCCCTCGACGCGCTCATCGCCGAGGCCCAGAAGCATGTCTCCGGCGACGTCCGCATGATCTTGCACGCCGGCAAGGCCACCGTCACCGGCCGCCGCTCCGCGCAGTCCCTGTACGATTTCTCGCTGGCCACGTACGACACCGGCGACACCTTCGACCAGTCGCTCGCCAAGGGCTTCGTCCAGCTCTTCTCACTCCCCGCGAAGATCGCGGCGGCTCGTGACGCGAAGAAGGGTTGAGTTGCACTATGGTCGCGCCGGAGCGCAGTAGCTCGGGGGGAGAGCGAGGCACGATGCCAACGAGCACCGAAGCGGGCGCGACCATCAATACAGGCACGAAGGAGATGACGGTGAGTGATGGCAAGCCGATGCGGCTGTGGGGCGGGCGCTTCGAAGGCGGCCCGGCCGACGCGCTGACCCGGCTGTCGGTGAGCGTGCACTTCGACTGGCGGCTCGTGCCGTACGACCTGGCTGCGTCCAGGGCGCACGCACGCGTGTTGCACAGGGCGGAGTTGCTGAACGCCGAGGAGCTCGAGCGCATGATCGGCGCGCTCGACGACCTGGAGCGGGCCTGCAAGGCAGGGGAGTTCCGGCCGACGGTGGCCGACGAGGACGTGCACACCGCGCTGGAGCGCGGCCTGCTGGAGCGGCTCGGCTCGCTCGGCGGCAAGCTCCGCGCCGGCCGTTCGCGCAACGACCAGATCGCCACCGACCTGCGCCTTTACCTCCGCGACCACGCCCGCACGATCGTCTCCCGCCTGGTCGAGCTGGAGACGGCGCTCATGACCCAGGCCGCCGAGCACGCCGAGACGGCCGCGCCCGGCATGACGCACCTGCAGCACGCGCAGCCGGTGTCGTTCGGCCACCAGCTGCTGGCGCACGTGCACGCCTTCACCCGCGACATCGACCGGCTCATCGACTGGGACAAGCGCGCCGCGTTCTCCCCGCTCGGGGCCGGCGCGCTGGCCGGCTCGTCGCTGCCGCTGGACCCGCAGGCCGTGGCCGAGGAGCTCGGCTTCTCGGCCGCCGCGCCCAACTCCATGGACGCCGTCGCCGACCGCGACTTCGCGGCCGAGTTCCTGTTCGACGCCGCTCTGATCGGCGTGCACCTGTCGCGGCTGGGCGAGGAGATCGTCCTGTGGGCCTCGCAGGAGTTCCGCTGGATCGAGATGGACGACGCCTACTCCACCGGCTCGTCGATCATGCCCCAGAAGAAGAACCCCGACGTGGCCGAGCTGGCCCGCGGCAAGTCAGGCCGCCTGATCGGCAACCTGATGTCGCTGCTGACGACGCTCAAGGGCCTGCCGCTGACCTACAACCGCGACCTGCAGGAGGACAAGGAGCCGGTCTTCGACACCGTCGACACGCTCCTGCTCGTCCTGCCGGCGATGGCGGGGCTGGTCGCGACCATGCGGGTCAACACCGCCCGCATGGAGGCCTCCGCCCCCGACGGGTTCGCGCTCGCCACCGACCTGGCCGAGCTGCTGGTACGCCGCGGCGTGGCGTTCCGCGACGCCCACGAGGCCGTCGGCCACCTGGTGGTGTGGTGCCAGGTCCACGACAAGGACCTCGGCGAGCTCACCGACGACGAGCTGGCCAAGGTCTCGCCGCACCTCACGCCCGACGTGCGCGACGTGCTCAACGTGCCCGGCGCCCTCGCCGCGCGCAAGGCACACGGCGGCACCGCGCCCGACCGCGTACGCGACCAGCTCATCGCGCTCCGCGAGGCGGTCGACGCGCAGGCGGCATGGGCCGCGGGCAGCTGAGCTTCGCCGCGCTGCCGCGGAGCTTCTTCGACCGGCCGTCGCACGAGGTGGCGCCCGACCTGCTCGGGCGCGTCCTCGCGCACGGTTCCGTCGCCGTGCGCCTGACCGAGGTCGAGGCGTACGGCGGCCCCGGCGAGGACCCGGCCGCGCACACCTACCGCGGCAGGACGCCGCGCAACGCCGTCATGTTCGGCCCGCCGGGGCACCTGTACGTGTACTTCACCTACGGCATGCACTTCTGCGCGAACCTCGTGTGCCTGCCCGACGGCTTCGGCTCGGCCGTGCTGCTGCGGGCGGGCGAGGTCGTCGAGGGCCTGGCCGAAGCGCGGGCGCGGCGCTCCAACGGCAAACCGCTCGCCGACCGGGACCTCGCTCGCGGCCCGGCCAGGCTCGCGGTCGCTCTGGGCCTGATGCGCGAGCACAACGGCCTCGACACCATCATGGAGGGCTCGCCGCTCGGCCGGCCCCGTCAGTCGGCCACCATGCTCGAAGGCGTGCCCGCCGACCCTTCCTCGATCAGGTCAGGGCCCCGCACCGGGATCTCGACGGCCAAGGAAGTGCCGTGGCGGTTCTGGATCGACGGCGACCCCACCGTGTCGCCGTACCGCGCTCACGTGCCGCGCCGCCGCAACGCCGCCGCCACCTCCGTGGGGGAGGCGCCCAGCTCGTGAGGACTGAAGATGTGCAGGTTGTCGCCCGTGTCGATCTCCAGCATCTCGCTCCTGACGCCCCAACGCCTGCGGACGTCCACCTTGATGTCCCAGATCGACTCCCACGGCACATGCCGTTTACCGGCGAACCCGTGCACCACGGTGATCCCGCTCTCGTCGGCCGCCAGCCGCACCGGGGCGAGCAGGTCGCGCAGCCCCATCGCGCCCACCAGAACGGCCGCGGGAACGGCCAGGATCACCCCGCGGAAATCGCCTTCGACCCACCAGTAGACGGCGAGCCCGGCACACACCAGAGCCCCTAAGATCTTGAAAACGGCCAGCTCGCGACGGACCCTCCACATGGACACCGAGCGTATCCAAGTGGCGCGCGACCGAGGCGATCGGGCACGCTGTATCCATCCAAATGTCTAACTACTGGAAAGCCGGCACCGTGACCGACATTCTCGATGACCTCGCCTGGCGAGGCCTTATCGCTCAGTCCACCGACCTCGACGCCCTGCGCGCGTCCATGGCCAAGGGACCGATCACGGTCTATTCCGGTTTCGACCCGACCGCTCCTTCCTTGCACGTCGGGCACTTCGTGCCGCTGCTCACCCTGCGCCGCCTGCAGCTCGCCGGGCACCGCCCGATCGGCCTGGTCGGCGGCGCGACCGGCCTGATCGGCGACCCGAGCGGCCGCAACAGTGAGCGCTCGCTGAACGCCTCCGAGGTCGTCGCCGAGTGGGTGGAGCGCCTGCGCGGGCAGGTCGGCCGCTTCCTCGACTTCGACGCCCAGCCGAACGCCGCCCTCATGGTCAGCAACCTCGACTGGACCGGCGAGCTGAGCGCCATCGACTTCCTGCGCGACATCGGCAAGCACTTCCCCGTCAACCGCATGCTGGCCAGGGAGGCGGTCTCCGCGCGCCTGCAGGGCGAAGGGCTGAGCTACACCGAGTTCAGCTACCAGATCCTGCAGGCCAACGACTACCTGGAGCTGCACCGCCGCTACGACTGCACGCTGCAGATCGGCGGCAGCGACCAGTGGGGCAACATCACAGCGGGCGCCGACCTGGTGCGCCGCATCGAGGGCGCGCACGTGCACGCGCTCACCCTGCCGCTCATCACCAAGACCGACGGCACCAAGTTCGGCAAGACCGCGGGCGGCGCGCTCTGGCTCGACCCCGAGATGACCTCGCCCTACGCCTTCTACCAGTACTTCCTCAACTCCGACGACCGCGACGTGATCCACTACCTGAAGGTGTTCACGTTCAAGAGCCGCGAGGAGATCGAGGCCCTGGAGAAGGCCGTGGCCGAACGCCCCTTCGCCCGCGAGGCACAGCGGACGCTGGCCGAGGACCTCACCGAGCTGCTCCACGGCAAGCAGGAGCTCGACGCGGTCGTGGCGGCCTCGAAGGCGCTCTTCGGCCAGGGCACGCTGGAGGACCTGCCCGCCTCGACGCTTGGGGCGGCGCTGGCCGAGGTGCCCAAGGCGGAGATCCCCGCGCTGGGGGCGCTGTTCGTGGACCTGCTGGCCGACAGCGGCCTGGTGGAGTCGAAGTCGGCGGCCCGCCGCGCGGTGAAGGAGGGCGGGGCGTACCTCAACAACGTCAAGATCACCGACGAGTCGTACGCGCCGACCGCCGACGACCTGCTGCACGGCCGCTTCATGGTGCTGCGGCGCGGCAAGAAGTCGATCGGCGGCGTCGAGGTCGGCTGACCACCTTTGCCGAAGCGGGTCTCTCCGGCGACGGAAGGCCCGCTTCGGCGTAATAGGCGCTGGACCGGGAGACCCACTACGTCCGGGCCGGGCGCACGAGGAAGAGCCGTCCCGCTGGGCTCACCAGTTCACCGACGAGTGAACAACGCCACCGTGAGCCCTGGCAGATCCCCTGAGTGCTTGGCCACGCTGAGCTCGAACCCAGCCGCCTTCACCTCTCCCACCCGAGGAATCCCGTCACCCTCCAGACCCGACGTCCTCGACCCCCGCCACACCACCCAAACCCGCTCGAGCCCGTCCAGCGCCACCGAAACATCCGATCGCTCGGGATAGCCGAACCCATCAGGCAGGGGCGCATCACTGGCCCGCAGCACATCGACCGGCATCAAGGAATCCGCGTAGTAGTCGAACCCCGTGCGCAGCTGACTCTGCCCGTACACGATCGCATCCTCGGGCTCAGCCTTGATCACCCGTAGCGCCCAAGGAATGTTCTCGAAGCGCCCGTTCTCCTCCCGTATCTCCACATGAGCGGGAAAGGCGAGCACGCAGCCCAGCAGCACCACCGCCGTCCCGGCCGCCACGTGGAAACGCGGGACACCCGCCACGGCCAGCCCCGCGAGCAGCGCCAAGGCCGGGGCGGTCACGAAGAGATACCGGTCCACATAGACCGGCGTGACCAGGTGCGAGACGGCGAGGAGCAACAGCGGCGGCAAGATCAACCACCCCGCCAGCGCGAGCGCCCACGCCCTGCC
>NZ_VCKY01000589.1 GCF_005889735.1 Nonomuraea turkmeniaca | reverse complement strand
GCCCCACAAACGCCATCTCCCGCGCCGCTTGCAGACGCCAGCCCAGCAACCCGGACCCATGACCACTCCCCGACGACATACCCCAAACCCCTCTCCGAACAGCCGATCGATACCGCTGTTGAATGCCGGGGCTGGTCAGCCAAGAACTTGACCCGACCTCCCCATGAGCTAGCACCCGCCGGTTGGTCCAGCCGGCGGTTCCGCGTGATGTAGGTCAGATGGGTGTCCAATCGGTCGGATGGTCAGGGTGTTGAGGTCCACACCTGCTGGTTGGTCGAGGGCGAAGCAGATTGCCTCGGCGACGGGTTTGGGAGGCAGGGCGAAGGAGGGTGCGCTGTCGCCTTGCCAGAAAGGGGTGTCGGTCATGCCGGGATTGACGAGGGTGATACCGCTCGGGTTCCGCAGATGTGTCTGAAGAAAAGCACACGGATCCAGGCGTTGAGCTGCGGTAACGCATACTGGAACGCGTGCGCGGCGTGTTACTAGGCCGGGGTGTTATTGCTGGTCAGGAGGGGGTG
>NZ_VCKY01000588.1 GCF_005889735.1 Nonomuraea turkmeniaca | reverse complement strand
GGGTGAGGGCGGGCGATGTCGCCCGCCCTCGGGCTGTGTTATAGCGCGGCGCTGATGAGGTCGGGCATGCAGCGGCGGCAGGTGGCGAAGTATTCGCCGCTCTCGCTCAGGCGGCGGGATGCGGAGAGGCCAAGGGGGCAGGCGTCGCAGCGGAATAGGTCGCCTTCGGCGATGGCGGCGCTCACCATGTCCCGCAGTTCGGCGCTGGTCGCGGTGTCGGCGTCGATGTATCCGACGTAGCCCAGAAGGGCGCGGGTTTCGGCCTCGGCGGCAGCGCGTCGCTCGGCGCGCGAGGCAAGGAAGCAGGCGAGCGCGAGGGCGACGAACCCGATGACGAACGCGGGCAGCGCGATCGCGGGCTGGTAGACGAAGCGGAACAGGTCGAACAGCACGGTGGCCTCCTGGGCGTCTCGGCGGGGATCGCACCCCCCGCCTTCATGGATCAAACAGTACAGGAGAGTTAATTACGTGTCGAGTTGAGGGTGAGGGGTGCCCCCGCCCGCGCGGGCGGGCGGGGGC
>NZ_VCKY01000062.1 GCF_005889735.1 Nonomuraea turkmeniaca | reverse complement strand
CCCCAAGCCTGCCTCCCTCGACCACGTGCAGGCCGCCGCCGTGCCGTTGGCCGGGCTGACCGCCTGGCAGATCCTCATCGACACCGCCAATGTCAAGCCCGGACAGCGGGTACTCATCCATGCCGCAGCCGGGGGCGTGGGACACCTGGCCGTGCAGTTCGCCCGGCACTTGGGCGCGCATGTCATCGCCACCGCGACCAGCGCCAAGCACGGCTGGCTACGCCATCTGGGTGCCGCCGAGACCATCGACTACACGGCCGCCTCCTTCGAGGAGATGGTGAAGGATGTCGATGTGGTCGTCGACCTGGTGGGCGATGAGCACGCTTCCACCAGCACCCGGTCGCTGCGGGTGCTCAAGCCCGGCGGCCTGCTCGTGGCGGTGCCCTCTGGAGTGTCGCCCGACCTCAGCGACCGCGCCCAGGCCGCTGGGGTGTGCGTCACCCCGTTCCTGGTCGAGCCCGACGGCGCCGCGCTCCCAAAGATCGCCTCCCTGATCGACCAGGGCGCGGTCAGCGTCGAGGTCGAGCGGGTGCTGCCACTTGACCAAGCCGCCGAGGCCCACCGTCGCGGCGAACAGGGTCACACCCGCGGCAAGCTCGTCCTGGACCTGCAGTCCTGATGGCCGGAGGACCCGGCTGGCGGTTGGACGCGGCCGACACCGCCCCGCCAGGATCTCCCTGACCCGCGCGGGATGGACGGCTGGTCCGAGTGCCGCCTAGGTGTGGCCATGTTCAGCGTCGTCCTACACCCGCGCACGCCGATCTCGGCTTCACCACGATCGCTCTGCCCGGCATCCGTGATCCCCCAGGCAATGGCGGCATCCGCGTCCGGGCTTGCGTTCGAGCGCGCTCCAACTTCTAGCGTTACCGCCATGACCATGACATCACCGTCGGCGTCCGCCCTCGTCGAGGATGAGACGCTGCCCATCGCCGAGGTCGCCCGGCGTACGGGTCTGTCGGCTGACACCCTGCGGTACTACGAGAAGGCCGGCCTCATCGACAGCGTGCGCCGCACAGCCGGCGGCGTCCGGCGGTACGCGGCCGGCGACATGGACTGGCTGGCCTTCCTGCTCCGCCTGCGCGACACGGGCATGTCGATCGCCGACATGCAGCGCTTCGCCGAGCAGCGCCGCGAGGGGGACGCCAGCGTTGCAGAGCGCCTGGCCCTGCTGCGCGAGCACCGCGACTGCGTCGACAGGCGCATCCGCAGTTTGCGGGAGAACAACCGTGCCCTGGATAACAAGATCGCCCACTATGAGGAACTGCTGGAAGGAGAGCGATGATGGAGGACGAACGATATGCGCGCGGCCTTTCGATCTTGGACGCCGTGGATGGGGAGAGCGGTCACCGGGTCGTTGATTCCCTGCGCGACATCGCACCCGATTTGGCCAGGCACATCGTGTCTCACGCCTTCGGCGACATCTACGCCAGGCCGGGTCTGCAGCCGCGGCAGCGGCAACTGGTCACCATCGGCGTGCTGACCGCCCTCGGTGGTTGCGAACCGCAACTTGAGGTCCATCTCAACGCCGCGCTGAACGTGGGGCTGACGCCCGAGGAGATCGTCGAGGCGCTGATCCACAGCAGCGTGTACTGCGGTTTCCCGAAGGTGCTCAACGCCGTCTTCGTGGCCAAGCGTGTCTTCGCCGAACGTGGCCTGCTGCCTGTCGGCGCCGGACGTCCCGGGGAGGTTTGATCATGCGCTTCCCCTTCGTCTCCGGTTTGAACGGGCCGCGCGTGCTGGTCGCGGGCGCCCTGCTGGTGACCGCCCTGTCGGCATGCGCCGGTGACGGCGGACGGCCGCGGGTCGGGGCTGGTACGCCGGCGCCCAGCCTGGCCACCACCGGGACCCCCGCCTCTCCGGGGTCCTCCGCCACCCCCGGCGCTCCGCTGCACACCGGCTTCTCTTCCCCGACCGGCATGGTCTACAGCCCGGACGGCAGCGTGTACGTGTCCAACTGGTCCGCGGGAACGGTCGAGCGCATCACGTCCGATGGACGTCGCTCCACCTTCGCCGAGATCTCCTCTCCGTCAGGCCTGGCCATCGACGGCAAGGGCAATCTGTACGTCGCCAGCTACTCGGACGACGTCATCCACCGGGTGACGCCCTCCGGAGAACGACAGACCTTCGCCACCGGTTTCCATACCCCCGCCGGGATCAGTTTCGACTCCCGGGGCAACCTGCTGGTCTGCAACAGGGCCAGCGACGAGATCATGCGCGTCGCCCCGGACGGCGCGGTCAGCCGCGTGGCGGGTGGTCTCAACACGCCGGTCGGGGTCGTCGAGGACTCCGCAGGAACGATTTACGTGTCCAACTACGTCGGCGGCGTGGTCTCCCGGATCACGCGCGACGGCAAGGCGGAGCCGTTCTCCGACGATTTCCAAGGCCTGGGCGTGGGCTTGGTCGTCGACCGCGACGACCGCCTGTTCGCCGTGGACTTGTCCGGCGGCCAGATCAAGCGGATCGAAAGGGACGGCCAGGCCGTGGCGGTGATGTCGGGGCTCGCCTCCCCGGTGGCGCTGGCCGCCGCCCCGGACGGGGTTCTGCACACCGCCACCTGGGGCGACGGCGCCCTGTACCAGGTGCCACGAAGCTGAGGCCCGGCACCCAACCGGCCCTGGAGGATCGAATGCCAGTGGGGTGTCGAGCCGCTGGTCACGGGTGCGTTCCGGTTGTGGCCCGATCGGGCCCAAGCCGGTTCCGCTCTCGCACAAACGCAGCCGCGATCTCGGCAACGTCGCCGTGGGGAAGGAACGGTTCACTGCTCGATCCTCGTGGCAGACGCGGTAGCCGCGTAGCTCGCCAACAGGTCCGCCACCTCTCTGGGGCGGCTGAGTGCGACGCAGTGGCCGCCCGGGATCTCGTCGGGGACGATACCCAGGCGCTCGGGCACCAGCCGGCGAAAGAAGTCGGGCGGGAAGAAGCGGTCGTCGCTGCAGAGCACGAACCTCGTCGGCACGTTCGGCCACGCATCCAACGGCCATGGAGCGGCCGATGCGGCCGTGGACGGATGGTCGCGCTCCTTGCTCATCGCCTCCTCGGCCAGCGCCCGGGGTACATCGTGGTAAAAGCTCACGAATGGATCCGCGCTGCCGGTCAAACCGCCATCGCGCTTGGCCTGCTCCGCCACCGCACTCTGGTAGCCGGTGTTGGCCCACCACTCATCCGGCGACTCACCCGGCGACGGGATCATGCCGGCCAGGAGGACCAGCACATCGACGGGCAGCCGATCGGCGACCAACGGGGCGGTGAACGCGCCGAACGAGTGGCCCACGACGACCAGGTCCTGCTTGTCACCGACGGCCTCGACCACCGCGTCGGCGTAGTCCGCCAGGGTCTTCGACTCGTCATCACCCGGAAGGTCGGGAGCCAGCACGTCGTGCCCACGCGCTCGTAGCTCGGCCTCCACCAGGTGCCAGGACCATCCGACGTCTCCGCCGCCGTGGATCAACACGAATGTGCTCATTGGACTCTCCCTTGATTGTTGGAACCCGGATTTATCGTGAGAACTCGGAGCGCACGATGACGGCGACCGCGAGCCCCACGATCATGCCGCCGCCGACGATCGCCAGGGCGGCCCCGACGAGCAGGAGGGGGCTTCGAGCTTTGGTCCGTGCAACGGCGGTTATTGTCATGCCAGCCACACTAGGAGCCAGGCGTCATTGTGAAAAGCGATTGTTTCCGATGAACTCGATCGCTAGACGCGATGACTCGAAGGACGCTGGGCCCCGTGACCGATCTCGTAGCGGTCGGCCGCCGGGCCGCCGATCTCCCGGCCCAGGCCGGACTGACTCCGCGCGCGGTGGACATCACCGCGCACGAGGCCGAGGAGGTGCTGCGCGCGGCCGTCGACGTCGCCGACGGGCTCGACGCGCCGACCGTGGGCGAGTTTCTCACCGGGTTCGCCCCGCTCCCGCCGTCCGCGTCCGGGAAGCTGGAGAAGTCAGCCCAGCGCGGCCGCCTTGCGCAGCAGCACTGAGCGTTCGCGCTGGTTGGCGCAGAGCCGGGCCGCCAGCTCGAACTCGGCGCGCGCTTCCGGTCGCCGTCCGAGCCGGGCCAGCAGCTCACCGCGCACGGTCGGAACCAAATGCGAACCGGGGAGCCGGTCCAAGGCGATCAGCTCGTCCACCATGGGCAGGGCTTGCGCCGGACCCGAGGCCATGGCCACGGCGACGGCCCGGTTGAGCTCGACCACCGGCGAGGGCGCGACCCGGCCGAGTGCCTCGTAGAGCACCACGACCCGGTCCCAGTCGGTCGCCTCGACGGAGGGCGCCGACGCGTGGGTGGCGGCGATCGCGGCCTGCAGGCCGTAGGGGCCGAGGCCGCGAGTCGATGCCTTGGCCAGCGCGGCCAGCCCACGGCGGATCGCCGAGAAGTCCCACCGCCGCCGGTCCTGCTCGTCGAGCAGGACCGGCGAACCGTCCGGGCCGGTCCGGGCCGGGAAACGCGCGGCCGTCAGCTCGCACAACGCCAGCAGGCCGTGCACCTCGGGCTCGTCCGGCTGCAGCGCGGCCAGCGTGCGGGCCAGCCGGATCGCCTCGTACGCGACGTCGGGGCGCAGCAGCCGGTCGCCCGACGTGGCCGTCGACCCCTCGGTGAAGATCACGTAGAGGACACTGAGCACGCCGCCCAGCCGCTCCCGGCGCTCGGCGGCCCGCGGCAGCTCGAACGGCACCCCGGCCGCCGCGATCGTCTTCTTGCCCCGGGTGATGCGGGCCTGCACGGTCGGCACGGATACGAGGAACGCGCGGGCGATCTCCTCGCTGGACAGACCGCCGACCACGCGCAGGGTCAGCGCCACCCGGGCCTCGGGGGAGAGCACCGGGTGGCAGCTGACGAACATCAGCGCCAGCAACGTCGTCATCGATCTTGTCGGGGTCGACTTCTTCGTCGACCGCCGAGTCGGCCGCCAGCAGGGCGTATCGGTCCTGGAGGGCGGCTCGGCGGCGGATCGCGTCGATCGCCCGCCGCCGGGCCGTGGCCATCAGCCAGCCGGCCGGATTGGCCGGAGGGGCAAGCGGCCATGACACCAGCGCCTCTGCCACCGCCTCCTGGGCCGCGTCCTCGGCCAGCCCGAAATCGCCGGTGAACCGGGTCAGCGCGGCGACGATCCGCGCCGACTCGATCCGCCAGACGGCCTCCACGTCGGCCGTACCCATCAGATCTGGTCGCTGCTCTCGCGCCGGGCATGCTCCTCGGCGATGTACTTGTCGTCCTGCGGGACCTCGTCGCTCCCGGCCACCCGGCGGACCTCGATCTTGGACCCGGGGACCGCCGGGACCCGCTTGGCCCACTCGACCGCCTCCTGTTTCGAGGCGACATCGAGCAGGAAGTAGCCCCCGAACAGCTCCTTGGTCTCTTCGTACGGGCCGTCAGTGACCACCGGGGCCTCGCCGCTGAAGTCGACCACGACGCTCCGGCCCGGATGGTCCAGCCCTTCGGCCGCGAGGAGAACACCGGCCTTGATCATCTCCTCGATGAACCGGCCGGTCGCGGCCATCGCCTCGTCGATCGAAGCCATCATGGCCGCGTTCGACTCATCGGTGCCCCGCATGATCAGCATGTACTTCGGCATCGTGTTCTCCTCGTCCGGCGGGGCCGCCGCTCGGCCCTCGCACTCGCACCCACACGTCGAACGAGCGGCGCACGGATCGACACAGTCCCGAAAAAATCTCTCGCCACGACGCAGCCGATCCCTCCGAGCCGCGTTTCGCCCGTCGAACCGATGACGCGGACGCCCTGCTGAATCAGAAAAGCTTAACGTCGCATCTTTGGAAGGTGGCAACGCTCACACGGATCTGGGAAACCATTCGGACGCGGCCAGTGATTCCTTCCCGCTACCTGGCTGAAGAGATGGCGACGGGAATCTTCAGCGGCGTTTCGCCCGCGGCGCACGCTCTTGCCGCGATCCGCGCGTCTGCCCGCTGCGGTCAAGCGTCGCCATCCGGGCGGCGCGCGTCAGCGAGGCGCGGTGTCGAGAACGCGGCTATCCGCCCCTTCTGACGGGAACTGGACCCTGACCTACTCGGCCGCCGGCAAGCTGGCAACCGCCACCGAGTCCGCTCAGCAACCGAACGGCCAGTCACGTTAAGGAGCCCGGCGGACGCCTCTTATCGTCGCCGGCGTTCCGATGCAGTAGCCCAAGAAGGTCAGGGCGGGGGCCGGTCCGTCACCGTTAATCGACGTGTTCTTGCTCGGCGGCCGCGGCGTAGGCGGCGTCGAGGCGCTCGAACGGGCCTGGACCGTCGTGCGGCTTCGGCGGGGCGTCGAGGTGGCGGACGCGAAGCTCGTCCATGAGCTCCTCGATGAACGCCGGACCCTCATCGCGCATGAGCTGCTGCCGGCTCCGGAGCTCGTCGCTGCCCGGGCGCCAGTCGAGGCCCCAGTTGCCGAGGGCGTAGATGATCGGAAGAGTCTGGATGCCGGCTTCAGTGAGGCTGTAGCGAGCGCGCTGCCCCCGCGCGGCGGTGCCGCGGGTGAGGATCCCTGCGTCGACGAGCCGCACGAGGCGGTCGGCGAGGATGTTCGAGGCGATGCCCTCGATCGACCCGGTGAGCAGCGCCCGAAAGTAGCGGCGGTCGCCGAAGATGATGTCGCGAAGCACGAGCAACGACCAGCGATCTCCGAGCACCTCGACGGCGGCGTTGATCGGACACCCGGACCGTGGTTCCACGATTCCTCCTTGACACGTATTTCCCCCTACCTATAGTAGTTGCAGAGTACAATCACTCTTGGGAAGAGGCGATGATGGGCCGCTTCGTCTATTCGATGCAGGTGTCCCTCGACCTGCGGATCGAGCAAGTTCCTGGGGACAACGGTGCTGGCGAGTGGCTGCGTATCCACGAGGAACTGCACCGCGAGGCTAATGCGCAGACGCGGGCGCTCGCGCTCATGGTCCACGGCCGGGTCATCTACGAGGTCATGGAGGAATACTGGCCACGGGCGCGCGAGGACGCGTCACTGCCGGACTACATGCGTGAGTACGGCGAGATCTGGACCGCCAAGCCCAAGGTGCTTGTCTCCCGCACGCGCCTCAGCGCCGATCACAACACCCGGATCATCGGCGGAGACGACGTGATCGAGCAGCTCGCCGCCCTGCGGGCCGGAACCGACGGCAGCATCAGTGTGGGCGGCGCGGCGCTCGCGACGCAGCTGCTCCGGGCGGGGCTTCTTGACGAGTTGATGCTCTGGACCCATCCCGCGATCCTCGGCTTCGGCAGGCCGCTGTTCGACGACTACGACATGCCGATCGAGCTCGACCTGCTCGAGCAGCGATCGTTCGAGCAGGGCGTCACGATGCATCGTTACGCCATCCGGGATGCAAAGGAGGCGAGCTCGTGCTGAGGCAGGTCGCGGAGGGTGTGCTGGTCCACGAGAGCGAGTTCGTCCAGAGCAACGCCGTTGTCGTGCACGGCCGGGCCGGCGTGTTGCTCATCGACCCCGGGGTGCAGGACCACGAAATGGCCTGCCTCGCGAACGACCTGTCCGATTCGGGCCAGACCGTTGTGGCAGGCTTCTCGACGCATCCGGATTGGGATCACCTACTCTGGCACGCCCAGCTCGGCGCGGCCCCTCGTTACGGCACGGCCCGCTGCGCGGCCACCGTCCGGGAGCAGCTGTCCGACCCGGACGCGAAGGCCCGCATCGCCGCCCACCTGCTCGAGACGGAAATCGCCGGGAAGGTCCCGCTGGACCTGCTCGGCGACATCACCGCCCTGCCCGCCGAGACGACGCAGATTCCATGGGATGGCCCTCAAGTCCGGATCATCGAGCATCAAGCGCATGCACCGGGTCATGCGGCGCTGTTCATCGAAGAACGCGGGGTTCTCGTCGCCGGCGACATGCTCTCTGATGTCTTGATTCCGATGCTCGACTTGGACGGCACCGTTGACCCGATCGAGGACTGCCTCGTAGCGCTGCGGCTGCTGGAGGGCGTGGCGGGCGACGTCGATGTCGTCGTCCCTGGCCACGGGTCAGTCGGCGGAGCCGATCAGGTACACGCACGGATCGAGCTGGATCGGGCGTACGTGCTCGCCTTGCGTGAGGGCCATGTTCCCAGTGACCCGCGGGTCGGCCCATCGGCCAAGCCCGGCTGGGAGTGGGTAAGCGATGTGCACAACGGGCAAGTCCAGCGCCTCGCCCGAAGAAGCGAGCGCGACGGGACGCCCGGCTAGCGATCGGTGTGCGACAGCCGGTACGCGCGGCGCGTTTGTCGTCCTCGACAACGGGGGGCGGCCGCCGACCCGGCCGCGTGCGCGGGCGGGGTCCAGACCGTTCTTGGTCTTGCGGATGATGTCGCGGCGCCGGTCCTCGGCCAGGGCGAGCACGATGTCGAGGACCAGGGACCGTTCGGTGTGCTCGCCGGCCGCGATGCCTTCCAGGACCTTGACGACGAGGCCTTGCTGGAACAGGTCGTTGAGGACGATCAGCCCTTCCAGGAGGTTGCGGCCGAGCCGGTCGACCTCTCGGACGGTCAGCAGGTCACCCTCGCGGATGTAGCCCAGCGCGCTCAGGAGGTCCGGCCGGTCGTCGGTGGCGAGCTTGCCGCTGATCTTCTCCTCGAAGACCTTCCCGGTGACCGTGCGGCCGGTCAGGTCCTGGACGGCGGCTGTCGTCCCGGTGCCGCCCCGCAGGCCCGGGGGCGGCTGCGCCGGCAGGGACGTCGTGCGGGACGCCCTCGCTCTCGTCGGCGTCACGGGCTTGGTGGTCGCGGGCGGCCTGGATCAGGTCGGGTTCGACGTCGGCCGGCCAGCAGGGTTGAGCAGACCGTCCCTATCGGGTCGGTGAATGCCTGCCACCCGCCGCTCGACTGCGCAGCTGCGTGTTGAGCCGTGCCGCCTGTCGCGTGAGGTGGTCGCGTTCGGGGAGGCTGGGCGCCGATCGGGCGGCTTCGGCGTAGAGCCGTGCCGCGGTCACGGGGTCACCGTCACGCTCGTGCAGGTACGCCGCGACGGCGGCGTGGCGGGGGAGAGCGGGATCGAGCCCGGCCAGAGCGGCCAGGCCGGCCCGCGGGCCGTCGGCTTCGCCGACCGCGACGGCCCGGTTGAGGCGGGCCACCGGGCTGCCAGTGAGACGCACCAGTTCGTCGTACCACTCGACGATCTGTACCCAGTCGGTCTCCTCGGCCGTCTGGGCGTCGGCGTGCAGCGCGGCGATGGCGGCCTGGGCCTGGAACTCGCCCAGGCGGTCGCGGGTGAGGGCCGCCTGGAGCACGTCGACGCCCTCGGCGATCAGGCGGGTGTTCCACAGGCTGCGGTCCTGCTCGGCAAGAGGCACGAGCCTGCCGTCGGGGCCGGTCCGTGCCGGGCGCCGCGCGTGGTGGAGCAGCATGAGCGCGAGCAGGCCCGCGACCTCCTCATGGTGGGTCTTGACCGCCAGCTGGCGAGTGAGCCGGATCGCCTCACCGGCGAGGTCGACGTCGCCGGAGTAGCCCTCGTTGAAGACCAGGTAGAGCACGCGCAGCACGGTAGCGACGTCACCGGGCTGGGTGAACCGGACGCCTGAGACGGTCCGCTTGGCCCTGCTGATCCGCTGGGCCATGGTCGCCTCCGGCACGAGGTAGGCCTGCGCGATCTGTTTCGTGGTCAGGCCGCCGACCGCGCGCAGCGTGAGCGCGACGGCCGAAGCCGGTGTCAGGGACGGGTGCGCGCACAGAAAGTACAGGTGGAGCGTGTCGTCCACCGCCTCGCCCGGGCCGGGAAGGGGCTCCGCCTCGACGCGTACCTCGCGGTGCCGCCGGGAGGTGTCGGCGCGGGCGGCGTCGAGGAACTTCCGCCAGGCCACGGTGACCAGCCAGCCCTGGGGGTCTCGCGGTGGGTCGTCCGGCCACACGCGCACGGCCTCGACCAGGGCGTCCTGCACGGCATCCTCGGCCGACGCGAAGTCGGCTCCGCGACGGACGAGGGTCCCGAGCACGGCGGGGGTCAGGGTCCGCAGCAGGGCCTCGTCCACCATGTCACTCCGTGATGGTCGAGGGAGCCGCCAGGAACGGGCGCACCTCCAGCCACTCCTGGACCGGCCTGCCACCCGCACCCGGAGCCGCGGACAACTCGCCGGCCAGCTCGAGCGCCCGCTCGTAGGTCTCGACGTCGATCACCATCCAGCCGGCGATCAGGTCCTTGGTCTCCGCGAACGGGCCGTCGGTGACCGGTGGCCGCCCCTCGCCGTCGTAGCGGACGAACGTGCCCTCCGGGGTGAGCGCCTGGGTGTCGACGAACTCGCCGGTGCCCTCGAGCCGAGCGGCGAAGTCCTGCATGTACCGCACGTGGGCCGATAGCTCCTCCGGCGTCCACTGGTCCGTCGGCACGTCGTTGACCGGTGCCGGCGCGCCCCGGTAGTGCTTGAGCAGCAGGTACTTGGCCATCATGTTCTCCTCAGTGCGCTACGGCCCATTGTGGCCGTGTTCTTCCTGGGACGAAACCGCGTGGGGGTTCTCGACATCCCTTCGCGGCATTTCCCGGCGACTTCACAGACTCCACCTACCGTGGTGGCGGGGTTGAGGCGTGGGCGATCCACCCGGCGCGGGCGACTGTGCGGCGCTCAGGCGCGCTGACGCTCCTCCCGCTGCCGGATCAGCTCCTCGACCGCGCTCGGCAGAGTCGTCTCGAAGTCGATCAGCTTCGCCCAGGTCGGGGTCACGACGATCCGGACCATGCCGTCGTGGTAGAGCGAACGCACCTCCGCCTCCCACACGACCCGTTGCTCGGGCGTCATCTCGTAGGTGCTGGTCGCCTGGAGGTACTCCTCCGGGATGTCATCGACGAAGTCCAGCTCGGCCCGGCCACGGATGAGCAAGATCATGGGCGGGTGCACCTCGGTGTCGATCGTCAGGGCAACCATCGGGTTCTCGCTCAAGGCCTGAAGCTTCGGAGCGTTCTTCGGCGTGCACATGACGATCTCCGAGCCGTTCCAGGCAAAGATGATCGGGACATTGCGAGGTGTGCCGTCCTTGGCGACGTAGGCCAAGCGGGTCACGTCGCGAGCCAGCAGCTCCTGACTGATCGGTCGGTTCAGTACCTCGGTGATCTCGTTCGGTCGCACGGTTACTCCTCCTGTTGTCGTTCTCGGTCCATTCACCGGATCGTTCTTGGTTGGTCGCAGGTCGGCCGCGACGGGCCGTCAGCCGAGCTCCTCGGCCAGTGCGACGACGATGCCCTCGGGGCCGCGGATGTAGCAGAGCCGGTGGATGTCCTTGTACTGCACCACCTCGCCGACGAGTTCGGCGCCGTGGGTGCGCAGGCGGGCGATGACGTCGTCGATGTCGTCGACCGCGAACATGATGCGGCGAATGCCCAGCGTGTTCGCCGGGGCGTCCTCCGGCACGCCGCCGATCGCCTTCGGCGTGTGGTACTTCGCCAGCTCGATCCGGCCGTGGCCGTCCGGGCTCCGCATCATCGCCACGTCGACTCGTTGGTCGTCGAGCCCGACGACACGTGCCGCCCAACGTCCCTCGATCAGCGCCTTGCCCTCTAGCTCCATGCCGAGTTCCACGAAGAACGCGATTACAGCGTCGAGGTCGTCGACGACGATGCCGACGTTGTCCATCCGCAGGATCGTCATGCTGGGTCTCCTCGTGTAGTACGGCCACGCTGGCCGCGCCTGCCCCTGAGACGGAGCTGCCAAGCCGTTCTCGACATCCTCTGCACCATCTTCTTCGAGAACTTCTTGACGTGGCAGTTCGCGTCACGCGCCAGTCGTACCGCTCCGGACGAAAGCACCGCAGGTCAGAGACCCTCTCGCCATCCTGCGAGGCCAACCCTGACGCTCAGCCGGGCCATGAAGCCCCAAGTCTCAGCGAGACCTGCGCCACTATCGTGGAAAGAACGCTCTTCGTGGGTCATGCGGCCCCCATGCGTCAGACCTCGGCGTGCTCGGGTGGCGATTCGTGCGTGTGGAAGGTGCGCCGATAGGCCATCGGCGAGACGCCGATCGCCGCGTGCAGGTGGTGGCGGAGTGAGGACGTCGTGCCGAACCCGGTCTGGCGGGCGATGAGGTCGACGGGCAGGTCGCTGGCTTCCAGCAGATGACGAGCCCTGTCCACGCGCTGCCGGATCAGCCACTGGCCCGGCGGCATGCCGACCTCCTCGCGGAAGCGGCGGATGAACGTGCGTACGCTCATCCGCGCGTGCGCGGCCAACTCCGGCAGCGGCAGCGACTCGTGCAGGCGTTCCAGGGCCCAGGCGCGGGTGTGTGCGGTACTGGCCGTCGACGGCGCCGGCACGGGCCGTTCGATGTACTGGGCCTGGCCGCCCTCGCGCCATGGCGGGACCACACAGCCACGAGCCACCTGGTTCGTCACCTCGCTGCCGTGGTCGCGGCGGACGAGGTGCAGGCACAGGTCCACCCCGGCCGCCGCGCCCGCCGAGGTCAGCACATCGCCGTCGTCGACGAACAGCACATCCGGATCCACCCGGACACCGGGGAAGAGCCGCTGGAAGTGATCAGCATGGCCCCAGTGTGTGGTTGCCGGCCGACAGTCGAGCAGACCCATCGCCGCCAGCACGTACGACCCGACGCAGATCGACACCATGCGAGTGCTCGGCCGCACGGTCGCGAGCGCGGCGTGGAGCGCGTCCGGCAGCCGTCCCAGCTCGTGGATCATCTCGGAACCGTAGGCGGCGGGGATGATCAGGGTGTCCGCGGTGGCGAGGGCTTCGGCTCCATGCTCGACGGCGATGGTGAAGTCCGCCGTGGTCCGTACGGGGCGGCCGTCGACGGTGCAGGTGATGACTTCGTACAGCGGTTCGCCGTTCGGGCCCACGGCGGTGCCGAAAACGCGGGACGGGATGCTCAGCTCGAACGGGATCACGCCGTCGAGGGCGAGCACGACGACGCGATGCATGGCGTGATCCTTGCGCACAATGGCAATCATGCCACTTCTTCCGGGCCCGTCCATCGCCGAGGCTGGTCACCGGCGCCGCAGTCGCGACGCACTCACCCCGGCTTTGAAGGAGCGTTCTTCCCATGAGCGAAGACACGACGGCGGCGGCACGGATGCGCGCGATCATCCAGGAGTCCGCGAGCGGCCCCGAGGTGCTGACCCTGGCGGAGGTGGACCGTCCTGCGCCGATGCCGACGGAGGTCCTGGTCCGGGTGCACGCGGCCGGCGTCAACCCGACGGACTGGAAGTCACGGACGCATGGCAGGCTGCTGAGCGACCCTCCCGCCATCCTCGGCTGGGACGTGTCCGGGGTGGTCGAGACGGTAGGTCTCGGGGTCACCCGCTTCCGGCCGGGTGACGAGGTCTTCGGCATGCCCCGCTTCCCGCACAAGGCGGGCGGCTACGCGGAGTACGTGACCGCCCCGTCACGACACTTCACCCGTAAGCCGGCCGGCCTCGACCACGTGCACGCCGCGGCGCTGCCCTTGGCGGCGCTCACCGCGTGGCAGGTCCTGTACGACACCGCGAACGTGCAGCCGGGCCAGCGCGTGTTGATCCATGCCGCGGCCGGCGGGGTCGGCCATCTGGCCGTGCAGCTCGCCAAGCATCTCGGCGCGTACGTGATCGGTACCGCTCGTACGCCCAAGCACGCCTTCGTACGTGAGTTGGGCGCCGACGACGTGATCGACTACGCCGAGAGGGACTTCGCCGAGACGGTCCACGACGTCGACCTGGTCATCGACAGCATCGGTGGTGACTATGGGGTGCGTTCCCTGCGGACGCTGCGAGACGGTGGCACCCTTGTCCAACTCGCATCGGAGCCTGACGAGGACCTCATTCGTCAGGCCGGGGAGCGCGGCATCTGGGCGTGCTCCGTCCTCGTCGAACCGGACAACGCCGCGATGGCGACGATCGCCGAGCTCGTCGAGACAGGGCGGCTGCGCGTCGAGGTCGGCACCGTCCTGCCGTTCGAGCAGGCGGCCAAGGCCCACGAGCTCGGCGAGACCGGCCGTACCACCGGAAAGATCGTGCTCACTGTCACCGGATGACGTGCACCGGCGCCAGGTCCCTGGGCTGGACGTTCAGAATCCCTTCTACCGTGACGAAATGATGCGACCGGCCCATCGAGCCAGGGCCAGCAGGCTCGGGAAGCTCAAGAGCACCAGAGGCTACAAGCCACCACGATATGGACACTCCCTACGAAAGTTCCGCCGCAGCACCGACGTGGTCAGCGTCTTCCCCGACCGAGCGGCGATCATCCGCCTTGTCGGCGCCTCTTCCTGTCGGCGAGAGGAACTCGAACGCCGGGGTAGTCGTTTGACGACAGGCGGACAGGGTTCGATCCTCGGTCGCAGGGTTGAACCCTGGTGAGGGTGTCCAGCCTGCCCGTTTCCGCCGCCCCGTTCGGCCTTACGCCCTCGCCGCCGCCAGAGGCCGGCGACGGCGCCCGCTCTTCGCCGCGAGGCAGTGCCGTCCGTGACTGTGAACAACGGCGGCCATGGCCAGGCCTCGGCTCTGACAGTCGTTGCGGACCACGTACGGGAACTTGAGACCATGAGCAGCCCATGGCAGGCTCATGCCGCATGATCGATGAATTCGCGAAAGACACCCTGCATGGGAGACTGCGGCGGGACCGCAAGGCGCTGCTCTGGAAACTCGACGGCTTGTCCGAATACGACGCCCGCCGACCTTTGACAGCGACCGGGACCAACCTCCTCGGCCTGGTCAAACACGTGGCCACCGTCGAGGCCAGGTACTTCGGCGAGGTCTTCGACCGCCCTTCCCCGGAACCGCTGCCCCGGTGGCAGGACTCCGACGGCAGCGATCTGTGGGCGACCGAGGACGAGACCCGCGATCAGATCATCGGGTTCTACCGGCGCACGTGGGAACACTCGGACGCGACGATCAACGAGCTTCCCCTCGACGCCCCCGGCCACGTGCCGTGGTGGCCGGAGTCAACGCCGGCCTGGCACACGAACCTGTTCGCCATCATGGTCCATGTCCTCGGCGAGTCCATCCGGCACGCCGGGCACGCCGATATCCTGCGCGAGGGCCTCGACGGCCGGACCGGGTTGCGCGCCGAACACGAGAAGCAGATCGACGAGGAAGCTCGTGCAGCCTACTGCGCGAAGATCGAGCAGGCCGCCAGATCGGCCGCACCAATCACGGCTTAGTTTGACATATCAGGCAGCCTCACATCAGCTCACCTACCGGTGCTTGCGATTTCCGAGCACCCCGGCCACCACCTGATATGCCAGCGTCACCCGATGTGGGCGTTCAGTCCACGCCTTCGTCGTCCTCGTCCAGCTCGGGCGCGTCCGGGTCGCGCAGCGGGCGGAGGGCGCCGGCGGCCGGGGTCGAGGCGGTGAAGCTATAGCGGCCGAGCAGGTTCAGGTTGCGGTGCTTGAGCGGGGAGAGCCGGGTGATGTCCTCCTCGCGGATCTCGTGGCCCTCGGCCTGGAGCTGGGCGACGGCGGCATCGATGTAACGGGTCGTCCAGAGCACGATGGCGTTGAGGACCAGGCTGAGCGAGCCGGGCTGGTCCTCCATGCCGTCCCGGTACGCCTGGTGGATGGGTCCGCGCTTGCCGTGGCACACGTCCCGGGCCAGCTTGTGGCGGGATTCCTGGACGGTGAGCTGCCGGTTCATCTGCCTCCGGCAGGTGCCGTCGACCGGGTCGACCACGCGCAGCAGGTGCTCGGTCTTGGCGATCCGCCCGTACTCCGCGAACGCCGTACCCAGCGGAGTCAGGCGCCCCTCGCGTCCGAACATGCGCAGCAGGCCGTAGGCACGGACCTGGTTGATGACCAGGGAACCGGCGACCTTTCAGCATGTCCGGCCAGTGCCTGATCACCTTGTTCAGGTTCACGCGGTTGCGCGCCAGGTCTTCCACCGCGCCGTATGTGCCCGTCTCGACGCCGGGCATCGTGGCCCGCCAGAACCGCTGGTCGTCCAGGTCGCGGAACCGCGGGCTGAAGTTGTAGCCGAGGATCTTGAACAGGCCGAACACCATGTCGGAGTTTATATGGACACTGTCAAGGCTTGTCGCCCGCTCAGGCCGACCGATCGCCATCACTTCGGTACCCGCCTGCCAGGCTGGGGGCGATCGCCGCGCAAGGCCCACCACTCGGGTCAGCTCGACCGGACGCAAGGTAGCGCTGAGTAACATTGATGACGTTCAGTGCTCGCAGAAATGAACCGGCGCGGGCCTGCGACTCTTATGTGATCATTGGCGAGTGCGACCTGTGGGTGAGACTTCCCGGCCATCTGCTCGGAAGCGGGTGTCACTCGTGGCGGCCATCGCCGCCACGCCTTTCCTCCTGCTGTACGCCGCCGCGATGGCCCCCCAGTGGATCACCGATCACCGCTTGGCGAGCCTCGAGAATCGAGCCCTCAAGCATCCGTTGCCACCGGGCACGACGTTCGGCGGGTCCGAACCTCAGGGGCCCGTGACCGGAGACTCCGGCGACTGCTGGGCCGGCTTCGCCTTCAGCCTCCGCACCGAACGCCCACCCGAGGAGATCAAGCGGTACTACGAGGCAGCTCCCTTCATGCGGACTGACGCGGACTTCTCCGAGCTGAGTGTCAGCGCCTTGCAGGAGTCCGCCGACCACGTATCGGTCGGCGTCGACACGATTTCCTCTGGCATCGGGGACCTCCGCTGCTGGTGAACGCCACTTACGGTCCCAGATTCCAGATGTAACTCTCAGTTACTTCCTCGGGTGACATCAACCCGAGCGGTGGGCTCGCAACGCCTCCTTCGTCGGCGCTGCGCATCGAGCATGCTGTGGGCTCGCGATGGATGTGATCGGCTCGCTCAGTCCGTCGACGTGCATGATGACCTTCCTGAAGAGTTGCCGTCACCCGGAGCGGTGGTCTCGCCGAGGTCGGTGAGCAGGCCGGTGAGACGGCGGGCGACGGCGGTGTGCCGTTCAACCTCGCGGGTCCAGCCGCGTTCGTCGGCGTCCTGGACGAGCTGCTGTTCGACCTCCAGACGGGCCCGGAGTCGTGGGGCGTAGTCCGGGGTGGTGACGAACTTGGCGCAGGTCAGATAGAGGTCGCACTCGCAGGGGCCTTCGGCGGGTAGGCGCAGGCAGTGGCCGAGCTCGAGCTCAGTCTTGAGGAAGGTGCTCTTCAGCCAGTCAACGGCCTCGGCGGGCTCGGCCGTCATCACCGGCCGTGAGGTCACCGCGCCGACCACGGCGACCATCACCGCCTCCTACGGCTCCGTCGTCCAGCGGCAGACGATCGCAGTCGTCCCTGCCAGCACTCCGGCCCCGTCGCCGAGCCCTTCCGATCTGCCGAAGCTACGCTCGGGCAGCGTCTCCCCGCCCGTCATCACCGGCGGCGACGGCGCGGTGCAGACCATCACGCTGGACCGTCCGGCACCGGCCGCCGGCGTGGTTGTCTCGCTGAGCTACGACTTGATCTACGGCGCATCCACCGGCCGCAGGGCCGTCGTCCCCGCCGGCGCCACCAGCGTGACCTTCCCCTTCCGCATCGGCGCCCCCAAGCAGGAGACGCTCGCCCGGCTGCACGCCCAGGTGCCCGGCTCGGCGCTGATGCCGATCGCTGAGGTCAGGATCCTGCCCGCCGACCCAGCCATCCGCGCCGTGACCGCTCTGGACTTCTCGGCCCCAGCGGCTCTCGTCGGCGCCACGGTGACCGGCACCGTGACCTTGAAGGAACCGGCACCGACCGGCGGCATCACGGTCGCCCTCTGGTCCAACACGAGCTACGGGCCCAGCGTGTACGTCCCGCCGTACGTCACCGTCCCCGCGGGCAGCGTGAGCGCGAGCTTCCCCGTCAGGGTCACCGAGGCCGCTACCGCGTCGGTCGTCACCCCGTCCGCCGACCTGGGCACCTCGCTGGTCACCCATGAGCTCGTCGTCGTGCCCGACACGTTCTCCCTGTCCGGCGGTGGCGGCCTCCAGCCCGGCGAGACCGTGCGCGGGGCCGTGGGGATCGGGTCGGCGCCCAACCCGGGCGGCGCCACCATCGCGCTGGCAAGCGACAGCCCCAGCGTCAGTGTCCCCGCCACCGTCACCATCCCGCCGGCAAGCCCCGGCGCGGCGTTCCCGATCACCGTGGGGGACGCGATCCCGGCCGACCGGGTGGCGGACCTCACCGCCACCTGGAACGGGCAGAGCGTCACGTCCACCCTCTACTTCTGAGCCCCCGGCACCGCTGGCACGCTGGCCATTCGCCGCGCCAGCGGTGCACCCAGCTCTACCCCGGTGTACGTGTGAGTGCATTCTCTGCCACCGCGGTGATCTCGCCCGTCAGCGCAGAAGCCCGGCACATCTGACCTGAAGCATCCCTCGGGGCGTGCCGGGCCGCGTGCCGCAAGGAGCGGCACGCACGGTTCCGAGGAGCCTCGGTGCCGCAATGCACATTGGGACTACCCGGCAGGCGGAGGGCCCGATGACTTCATGCGGAAGGGACAGCCCGCCCGAGGGGAGGCTACGCTCCGCTCCAGGCGCTCGGTCACCTCGTGCATCTCGCGCTGCTGATAGCCGCCGGGCATGCCATCGTTGTCACCACATCAGCAACATCTAGACTCACCGCCACCACCCCATGGGCCCCGGCGGTCATCGCGGCCGACCCACCGGCCAAGATCTTCAGGACAGTCCTCGGCGACGTGCCTGCCCGCCGCAGAGGCGCAGCGTGCTTTCCAAGCACAGCGCCTCTGCCTCGTGGGTGGTGAGGTGCCCGGTTGCGACTTGTGCTGCGGCGGTGTGCTGGAGCCCGAGGATGGCGGCGGCGAGCCAGGCTGCGGGGAGTGAGGGGTCGAAGTCGCCCGTGTGCTGGCCTCGCTGGATGAGTCGTTCGAGCCGCGGGGGCGCGGTGTCGTGGGGATCGCTGTGGGGCCGCGGGATCTGGGCGGCGCCGGCGTTCAGCAGGAGGGGATAGCGGCCGAGGAATCGCCAGCCGGCGCTGAGGAACTGGGCCAGCGCGTCGGCGGGCGGGGCGGTGTCGAGGTCTGCGTCGTCGAGCAGGGTGGCGTATTCGGCGGCCGCGGTCTCGACGAGGGCGGCGATGAGTGCGTCGCGTGAAGGGAAGTGCGCGTAGACGGTCTGGCGCGTGACGCCGGCCGTGGCGGCGATGTCCTCCATGGTCGCATCGGGCCGCTCGCCGAGCACGATGCGGGCCGCGTTGAGGATGGCGTCGATGCTGCGCCGGGCGTCGGACCGGCGGCGTCGTGGCGGCGTGGCGGTGTCGTGCGGGTTGGCCATTCCAAGAATGGTAGGGCATCCGGCCATAACCTTGACAAGCTGTAAGAGATAGATAAGTCTTACGGCATGTCAAAGAAGAGCTTAGGTGGAGATCATCCGGCGATCGAGGTGCGCGGCCCGATCAACGCCTATGGAGACAACCGGGTGCTGGGCGGGATCGAGCGCACAGTCCGGTGCGGTCAGGTGTTCGGGTTCGTCGGCCCCAGCGGGGCGGGCACGACCACCACGATCCGCATCCTGACCACGCTGACCCCGGCCGGACGGCGGGACCGCCCGCGTCCTCGGCCACAACGTGCTGACCGTGGCGGAGGCGATCCGGGCCGGGTGGCGGTGACCGGCCTCGGACATACGCCCATGCTCCAGGACGTGCCGCGGGCCACCCCTCTGCCGGCCTTCACCGGGATCCACGCCGTACGGGTGGACTGAATGGCAAGGAGGGGTGGCATGCGGATTCTCATCTCCGGCGCCAGCATCGCCGGTCCGGTCGTGGCGTACTGGCTCACCAGGCACGGCATGTCCGTCACCGTCGTCGAGCGCGCGCCGACTCTGCGCAAGACCGGTGGCCACGCGGTCGACCTGTTCCGGCCCGCGGTGAACATCTCCGAGAAGATGGGCGTGCTCGCGCGCATGCAGGAGCGGGCCACCGGCACGGACCGGATGACCATTCACCAGGAGGGCGCGCGCCGCCCTGTCCGGGCGGACCTCACCAAGATCTTCAGCGCCACCTCCGACCGGCACCTGGAGATCATGCGCGACGACCTGAGCGAGATCTACTACGACGCCACGTGCCACGACGTCGAGTACGTCTTCGGCGACTCGATCACCGAGATCTCGCCCAACGGAGAGGTACGGTTCGAGAACGCCGCGCCGCGCCGTTTCGACCTCGTCGTCGGCGCGGACGGGCTGCACTCCAACGTGCGCCGCCTCGTCTTCGGCGAGGAGTCCCGCTTCAGCGCCTTCATCGGGGCCTACCTCGGGGTGCTGACCCTGCCCAACGGTGCCGACCTCGACGGCGAGCTCTTCATGCACGTCGGCGTGGGCCGCACTGCCGGCATGTACGGCGCGCGGCACCTCGGCGACGCGCGGGCGTTGTTCCTGTTCCGGAGCGAGCGCGAGCTCGACTACCACCACCGCGACGTGCGCCGGCAAAAGGCGCTGCTGCGCGCTGCGTTCGACGGCATGCACCCCGAGGTGGACCGCTGGCTGAGCGAGCTCGACCGCACCCCGGCGTTCTACTTCGACTCGATCAGCCAGCTCCGCATGGGCACCTGGTCACGAGGGAGGGTGACGCTCGTCGGCGACGCAGGCTACTGCCCCGGCCCGGCCGTCGGCGGCAGCACCAGCCTGGCCGTCGTCGGCGCCTACGTCCTAGCCGGAGAACTGGCGCAGGCAGCCGGCGAGCACGAGCGCGCCTTCCCCGCCTACGAACACGCCATGACCGAGCACGTACGCCGCAGCCGCGCGGTCGCGCTGAGCGCGGCCAAGACCCTCATCCCCACATCCCGGCTCGGCGTCTCGGGACTGGCCCAAGGCGCCCGCCTGCTCTCCGCCCTCCCCGCGGGCCCCAGCCGCGCCCTCCTGCGCCTGGCCACCAAGAGCGCGCGCCTCTACAACTCCATGACCCTCGACGACTACCCCCCGCCGCCCGCCGCATCAGCAGGCCGAGTCGGCACCCGCTGACACATGGATAGTGCGACCACCCCAGGGAGGGCCAGTGTTCCCGTTCATCATCATTCCGACCGGTGTAGTGATCTTCCGGCTACTCGGGGCGGTCGGCGTGCGACGATTCTCCACCCTGCCGACCAGCGCGGCACACGCCATGGCGCTCATGCTCGTGATCACGGCAAGCGCGCACTTCGTCCCGGCCAGCGTCTCAGCGATGCCGAACCACGCAGACCTCGTCGCGATCATGCCGCCCTTCGTCCCGTTCCCCAGCCTGGTGGTCTATGCGACCGGCGTACTGGAACTGCTCGGCGCCCTCGGCCTGGTCATGACGCCGACACGCCGCCTAGCGGGGATCGCGCTCGCGATCTTCTTCGTGCTCGTGCTTCCGGCCAATATCTACGCCGCCGTCGCCGACATCCGCTTCGCCGGCGAACAAGCCACCCCGCTGTGGCTCCGGGTGCCCGAGCAACTGGTCTACATCGCCGTGGCCCTCTGGGCGGCAAGATCAGCCGACTTCAGCGCCGAGGAGAAGTCAGGGCTCACGGAAGGAGAGGCGCCGAAGCACTGAGTGTTCTGCGACGCGAAGTGCAGCGAACCCATCTCACCCACACTTGACCGCCTACACCCGTGGCCGCTGCCGTGGCTCACAGGCCAAGCGCCCAGCAAGGCTCACGCGGAGGGAACGGCAGCCAGTCGTTCTCCTCGGCAAGCCTCAGAAGGTCTCGTCAACTCCCATATCCGAACCTGATCATGGATGCGCCGACCTGACCATCGTCCTTCCCATGCGAGGCGAAGGAATCCCGGCGGCTCAGCACCGCGGCCGCGTCGAGACCGCTGGTCACCGCTTCGCGCTCTCCCGGCATCTGACGCGCCGCCCGCAACGCCGCCGCGCTGCGCAGCAACGCCTTGGTCGGCATGCAGGCCCCGTAGGAGCATTCCCCACCGACGAGCTCGCGCTCGACGATGGCGGCGCTCAGCCCGCCCTGCACCACCCGGTCGGCGACGTTCGCCCCGACCGGTCCGGCCCCCGATGACGACGACGTCGTACGTGTTGCTGTCCATGTCAGTTTCCCTCCGCGGCGCGGCCGAGGCGGATGGCCGAGATGAGGAAGAAGATGCCGCCGCTGATGATCATCGGCCACTGGCCGCCCATCTTGCGGCGGGTGACCCCCATGATCAGCTGGATCAGCCCGGCTACGACCGCCCAAGCGCCCCACACGCGCAGCAGCGCCGGGATACCGGAGGCACACGCGATGGCCACGCCGATGGCGGTGATCAGGCTGACCGCGATGTTCACGTACAGCAGGGCAGGTGATCGGTTTTCCAGCCGGTCTGCCGGGTGGGCGGAGCGAGGTCTTCCGCGTGCAGGTCGAGGGCCAGTTTCCCGGCTGCCCGAGCGAGGTGTTCAGCTTGGCCACGGAGATGGCGGCGCTGCTTGCGGGTGCCGTCTTGACGTTGGTGGCGCTGGGTGAGCGGGCGCCAGCGTCTGGCGCGTGTCTGGCCGAAGGCCCACCGGCAGGCGTCGGAACAGTACTGGCGAGGCTGCCCGCCACGGGCGACGGGCGGGCGCAATGGTGCCTCGTAGTTCAGGCATTGCTCGGTCCGAGATCCCATGAGGGCACTCACCAAGGGTTTCGCGGCCGTATGGCTGCGGCTCAGCGTCTCTCGTTTGATGGGTTCCGAGGCACGGTAACCCGCAGCGGTGCGGTCACGAAACCTTTCCCCAGGACGACCTGGCGAGGGCGCTGCGGGTGAGGCGGCGCGTCATCGGTATGGTCGCCGAGCAGATGATCACGATTGTGCTGTTCTGGGGCCAGCCGTTCATGGTCGCGCATGTTGCGGCGGGCGCGCAGCGCCCACGACGGGCTGCGTTCCACCCCCCAGCGCTTGGCCAGCACGACGAAACCCTGAGCACCGCGCGGCCGGGAGACCACCTTGACGGTGAGGTTCAGGAAGGTGCGCGCCCACTCGATCAACGCTCCCGCGTAGACGGAGTCGGCCCGGACGAGCGTGATCTCGGGGTGGGTCAGGCGCAGCCGGAACAGCAGGTCGCGGGCGCAGTCCCGGTCGGCCATGTCGGCCGGGGTGACCATGACCATCACCTGGAGCCCGTCCGGATCGACCAAAAGATGTCGCTTCCTCCCGTTCGTTCGTTTCGCGGGTCATATCCGCGCGTGGACTTGCTGACCGTCTCCGATCCCTTCACCGACTGAGAATCGATGATGAGGGTGACCGCGTTGGGACAGCCCTGCCACAGCACGATGGCGGTACGCAGCCGGTTCTCCCGCCGGCGCGGATCCCCTTGATCACGGCCCGGTCCCACCGGTCCATGACGGGGCCGTGATCAGGGAAGCGCGCTGACGGTCAGGCGCAGGTGTAGCCGGACGGCAGGGCGGTGTTGCCGTTGGGCCTGCTCGCCTGGAAGCCGAAGCTGGTGGTGCTGGCTCCCGGCGCGAGCGTGCCGTTGTGGCTGGAACTTCTGGCCGTGACGGTCTGGCCGCTGGTGGTGATGGTGGCGTTCCACGAGCCGGTCAGGGTGTGTCCGGCCGGCAGGGTGAAGGTGACGGTCCAGCTGGTGATCGTCGAGGTGCTGGTGTTGGTGATGGTCAGTGGCTGGATCACATACCCGTTCCCCCACTGGGACTGCACGGTCGGGGTGGCCGAGCAGGCACCGGTCGTGCCTCCCTGAGTGGTGATCTGGACGGTGTTGGAGACCGGTGAGACGTTGCCAGCGGCATCGCGCGCCCGGACCTGGTAGCGGTAGGTGGTGTTCGCAGTCAGGCCCGTGTCGGTGAACGAGGTCGTGGCCGAGGTGCCGACCTGGGTGAACGTGCCGCCCATCGCGCCGGGAGCGCGCAGGATGTCATAGCCGGTCACACCGGTGTCGTCAGTGGAGGCCGTCCAGGTCAGGCTGGTGCCGGTTGTGGTGGTACCCGAGGCGGTGAGCCCGGCCGGGGCGGTCGGCGGCGTGGTGTCGCCTCCGGTGGCGGCCGTGGTGAAGGTGGCCGCCGCGGAGTTGCCCGACAGGTTGCCCGCGCCGTCACGTGCCCGTACGTACACCTGGTATTGGGTGTTGGCACTCAGCCCGGTCAGGGTGATCGAGGTGGTGGTGGACTGGCCAAGCTGCGGATCGGTGGCGCCCTGCTCCCGGTAGACGTTGTAGCCGGCCAAGCCGGAGCCGCCCTGGTCCGTGGACGCGGTCCAGGTCAGCGTGGCACTGGCGGCGGTCACGTTGGACGCGACCGGGGTGCCTGGCGTGGTCGGCGGCGTGGTGTCGGTCGAACTGGTAGTCAAGCCGAAGAACTCGATGGCGTAGAGGGCCATACCGCTCTGCGGAAGATTGTGCCCGGCGCCCTGGATGCTGTACGCCTCCACCTGCACGGTGCCGGACAGATTGGCGTACCGGCTGCGGTTCCAGTTTGCCTGCGGGGTGTCGGTGCTGGTCGGGGTCTGGCTCAGCCCAAACACATTGGTCCACTGCTCGATCGATTCTCGCAGCAGCGAGTAGGGCACGAGGGTGTCGCTGGTGCCGTGCCACAGCTGCATGCGCGGGCGGGGGCCGGAATATCCCGGGTACGCCTGGCGGACCGCATCGCCCCACTGCTGGGGTGTTCGGTCCATGCTCCCGCCGGTGCACCTACTGCTTCCGGGCGGGTAGTCGGAGGCGCCGGCGAAGCAGTTGAAGGGCACACCCATGAAGGAGGCCCCTGCCTTGAACACGTCCGGGTAGACGGCGAGCATGTGCTGGGTCATCATGCCGCCGGACGAGCTTCCAGTGGCGTAGACACGGTTCGGGTCTCCCTGATAGTTCCGCTCGACATAGTCGATCATTGAGGTGATCGAGACCGGATCGCTGCCGCCGCCGCGCTGCTTGGCCGCGTCCGACCAGGTGTCGAAGCAGTTGCCGAACCCTGCCGACTGGGTGGCGGTCGGGTAGATGACGATGAAGCCATGTCGATCCGCCAGCGAGGCGAACTCACTGCCCTGGTAGAAGCCGGGACCGGAGCCGCCGCAGCCATGCATCGCAACCACGATCGCCGGCGAGGCCGGGTGCGAGTCCGGCACATAGACGTGCATCCGCATGTTGCCCGGGTTGTTGCCGAAGCTGGTCACCTCCACCAGGGTGGCGGCGACGGCCGGCGATCCGAGTGCCACGGTCATGACGGCTAAGAGCGCCGCGGCACAGGCACTAGCCAGCACCGTGGTCAATCGTCTCATTCGCGCTCCTCCTCTCCATAGCCGCGGCGCGCCGGGGTCGGTCCGCCGCGTATTGACATCGGTCGCTGGAAAATAGAAGGGCCACAGTCCGCCGTCAATGCACGCTTGGTGCGCATGTCCGCCGGTTCACCTGGCAGAGAGCCGTTTCCCCTGGTTATCAAGTAGCTTGCTATCAAGGTCCTTGATAACGGTGTGGGAAACTTACATGGGGGCTCGTTCTGATGGGGCGCGATATCGTCTCCTGGTGACCGATCCGGGTGTCCCCGCGGCTGCTGCGCCGGATGCACCGCCGCCCCGTGTGAGTTACCTGGTGTTCCGGCTGGAACGCCGCATCCGCGCCTGCCTGGATGAAGCGCTCGCCCGGCACGGCATGACGACCACCGAATACATGGCGCTGAGCGAGCTGCGCCTGCGCGACGCCCATCCTCGGCCGACCTGGCCCGAATCGCCTTCGTCACCCCGCCGGGCTGGGCGCGTCCAGCGGCCCGAACGACGCCGCCCGCCTCGCCGACGTACAGGCGCCGCCGCCGGCATCAGCGTGAAGCCCGCCGTACGGGCGGGGACCACGGCCAACGTGGCCCTGACCGGGCTGCTGACGATCGACGGCATCACCCTGCTTGTCGGTGACCGGGTGCTCGTCAAGGCGCAGACAGACCCCGTCCAGAACGGCTTGTACACCGCGGCGGCGGGCGCCTGGTCCCGCACGGCCGACGCCCTCTCGCCGAACACGTTCGTCTTCGTCAGCAAGGGGAGCACGTTGGCGAAGACCGGGTGGACGATCTCCACCAACGGCGCCATCACGCCCGGCACCACGCCGATCGCGTGGGCGCAGTTCGCCGGTGGAGGAGGCGGCGGGGCCGGGGCAGGCCTCGCGCAGAACGGCGCCAACCTCGACATCGTCGCGGCGGACGGCTCGATCGTCATAATCCCGGACAGCATCACTGTGGGACTGGTGCCCATCAGCAAGGGCGGCACCGGCGCCACCACCGCGGCGGCCGCCCGGACCGCTCGGCGTCGGCAGCACCTTCAGCGCGCTGCTGCCCGCCCTCACCGCGGGCGTGTGGACGAACGTGGTGCACAGCCTCGGCACGGAGGACATCCTCGAGCCGTCGTTCCGCGAGGTCAGCTCGAAGGAGTTCGCGAAGCTGGACTCCAAGACCGTGGACGTCAACACTCTGGCCGTGCGCGCTGACGTCGCCGTCACCGCCAACCGGTGTCCAGCTGATGCGGCACCTGTCCACGATCACGCTGCCGCACCTGGCGACAGCACCACCGAACCCGCCCGCCGGAATCACCCTCCTGTACGCGAAAGCGGCCGGGCTGCACGCATGCACACCCGCCGAGCGGGATGTGCCGCTCGCCCTGACGTGGCGGCGCCTGCCCGCCAACGTGTCCGCCGGTACCGCTGGCATCACCATCACCGCCCTGAACGCGCCCGTAACCACCGGCACGTACTCCGTCACGTACTTCGGCACCTACACCGGCGCATCCGCCAGCGTCGGCGCGAGCTTCGCGGTCCCCGGCCCCGCCGCGTCCGCGATCATCGGCCACCTGGAGATCGCCACTGCTGACGGATTCGACATGAAGCCACTCACCGGGCTCGGCGGGTACGTCGGCACAGGCCTGTCCCTGGGCGCGACAGCGCTGCCGTTCATCATCCGGGCCACCATCACGTTCACCACCGCTGGGACGCTGTCGCTGTCGGCAAACGGCCACGGTGGCCGCCGCCGTTGTCGCCTCAGTCAACTTGGGCGGGAACATGCAGATGCCGACAGTGCTGACCGCGCTGGGGGCGCTGTCAGCCAGCGACTACGCCGACCCCGGCGACCATCCGGTGACCGTGGACGCCGTCGTGACCGTCACCCAGGCCACGTCGATCCGGCCGGTTGCGGCGTCGCTCACCGATGGGTCGGGGCTCAGCGTGAAATCCGGCATCGGGTGGGCGCTCCGCGCGGCCAACTGAAGGATGCCGCCCACCTTCAGAAGTTGGCCTGCCAGTAGGAGCGGAACGGCGAACCGGGTTTGCTGTCACATCTGTTGACGCTGGGCGGGATGATGATCGACGGCGGCCCCGCCGTGATCTCTGGCGGGAGTCGCTGACCAGCCGATCTCTAGGGGTATCGGCGACGTCGCATGCCTCTGGTTGTCATCGTGTGGCTCGGGTGAGCAGGCCGAGCGAGCCCTTGTTGCCGTTGAGCTGGATCCCTTCTGCTGTCGTCGAGCATGGTGACAAGCTGATGCGTA
Organism: Nonomuraea turkmeniaca; assembly: GCF_005889735.1. Lineage (GTDB taxonomy): Bacteria > Actinomycetota > Actinomycetes > Streptosporangiales > Streptosporangiaceae > Nonomuraea > Nonomuraea turkmeniaca. Next base: position 18,399 of record NZ_VCKY01000062.1, on the reverse strand, counting down.
TGAACCCTCAAGCTCGTCTTGTGATCAACACTAAGGTGCACTCCCTGTCGTGGGGGTTGTTGGCGGCGACTACGCCTCGGATCCTCCTGAACGGTCACCCCTACCCGGCGCGGTGGGGTCAGAACGTGCTAGTGCTGTCGCCCGGCCAGTACCAGGTCGAGGTGTTCGTGCCGGACTTCAGGTGGCGGCCGCGGTACGGGCACGCGCACGCGCCGGTCTCGCTGCAGCACGGTCAGGTGCTCGAGCTGGAATACCGGGCTCCGCTTGACGAATTCCTCTCCGGATCGTTGGGGCAGGGGGCGCAGTCGTGGAACGGGTCGGGCATGCTGATCGCCATTCTCGCGCTCCCTGCCGTGGCCGTGCTCCTCGGCGTCTTGGTCGGCGTGGTGCTGGCGTTCACGTGATCGCAACAGTTACGGGGGTCGATAGCGCTGTTGGCGACCTTCTGCGAGCTGAAGGAAGGTGGCACCAAGCAGGGAGAGTGTCAGATTTTCTGTGCGCGGGAGCCTTCACCTGTCCGGAATGAGCCATGTGGCGGCATTCCGTGTTCGCACGTTCTATTGCCTTGATGCCCGACATGTGCTGCGCTTCGATCGATTCGGACTTACCGAATCTAATGTGGCCGAATGCTGCGCGTCTGTGTTTTCCGGGCTTTGCCGTTGTTCTGGACGCCGCTGCTTGGCTCTTTCGAGCCGTGTGGCGGGCTGTTCCGTGATTCGAATATATGAGGTCGTATCGGATGATGCGAGGCGACACGCCGCGCCGACCCGCCGGTTCCCCGATGATGGCGGCCATGCCCGCCGTGTCCCGCTGTGCAGTTCTCAAGTAGCCCGGCTGACGCCATCTCGATGGGCGAGCGGCGGCAGCTCAAGACGGGGTGAGGGCGGTGTGCTCGGCGGCGGCATCGCTCAGATCAGCGGCGGCCAGGGCCAGGTCGATGCTCAGCTCGGCCGGGCTGCGCTCGCCAGGTGCATGTTCAGCGTTGACCAGCTCGGCCATCTGCTGGCCGGCTAGCTGGCCGATCACCACGGCGGCGTGCTCGAGGAGGTCGATGATCTCCTCAGCGTCCATCGCATCCAACGGCACGCTGCCCATGCGCACCTGCCGCCACCGACCGACACCCCTGCCTCACCCCGTCTGCGTTGATCACCCTGTCACAGCTGGCCAGGGAAGCGTTCGGGCCAGCGGGCAACCATCTCGCCGTAGGCCTCGCGCCACCCGGTGGTGACGTGCCCCTCGATCAGCCGGGGCGAACTCAGCCGCTCGCCGGCCGCTTTCCCGGCCTGCTTGGCCCGCTCCGCCGCCCGCTTCTCCTCAATATCGAGGATGGCCAGCCACAACAGCTTCACCACTGCGTCATCGTTGGGAAATGCCCGCGCGTTTTCAACACCTTGCGCATCTGCCGGTTGAAACTTTCGATCGCGTTCGTGGTGTAGAGCACTTTCCGCAACGCCGGCGGAAACTCCAGGAACGGGGTGAATTTGTCCCACGCGCGTTCCCAGACCGCGACCGCCGCCGGATACTTCTTACCCAGTGGCGAGTCGGCGAACTCCAGCAGCGCCTGCTCCGCCGCCTCGCTATCACAGGCCGCGTAAACTTCTTCAGCTCCGCGGCCAGCTTCTTGCGATCCTGATAAGCGGCGTAGCCCAGGCTGCGCCGGACCAGGTGCACCACACATGTTTGCACCGTCGCCTCCGGCCAGGTCGCGATGATCTCCTCGCCGAGCCCGGCCAGCCCGTCGCAGCAGACGAACAACACCTCCTCCAGGCCGCGGTTACGCAGCTGGGCCAGCGCCTGCGCCCATGCCTTGGCACCCTCGGCGCTGGCCACCCACATGCGGCGGACCTTTTCACCGGCCCTGTTCTCCAGCAGAGAGCTGGGTCAGTTCAGATCTTCGATGATCGTCCAGCCGCGGCTACCGCCGATCTTGGCCAGATGCCGACGTAGCACCGCGATCCGCTCACGCGCGTCCGGCCCAGCGATCCCGATCGTGATGCGCTCATCGGTCGCGTGATAGCTGGTCCGCCGATCGCCTGCCGCAACCCGGCACGCCGCGTTGATGGCAGCTCGCAGCCGGGTCACTTTGCGTGGATCACCTTGCCCCGCCGAACCCTTCGATCGTCACGGACGAGAATAACGGTGCGAGACGCAGGCCGGCCTGTCGATTGACAGCATCCAACTCTTCCTGATCGGCACTCAGATCCTTCAGGATCCTGTCCCGGTCGACCGAACTGATCGGCCTACGACCGAGCCAGTCGGGCCAGCCATCCGGCCGAGTTGGCACCACCCGCACCGGCTCGAACGGAGGCGGCGCTATCGCCTCACCGGCCTCGTCTTCAGCATCGGCGGGGCCGCTGTCGCTCAACCAGTCTCCTCATGCCGCGCCCGCGCGGCAGCTCGTGATCTTCACCCGATCGTACCGGTCGTTTCCAGGCCGATGACCTACAGATAGGACAGGCGTGTCTCATCGTGGGCGCGCCATCCACCCACGCCCCTTCGCAACCCTGCCTGACCTGCGGCGGAGGCTTATCGTTCAATTCCGGCCGGATAGTCCCAAGAACCCCTGTCTGCGGCAACCCGCAAGCGCAAGCGCGGCGCCGTCGCCTCCAGGTGCAAGTTGGGCCGTGCGCCACGACCTGCTCGACGCCAACCCCATGGACAAAATCGACACCATCAAGGTGGCCAAGAACCTGCCCCGCCCCGCCGCGACCGTCGACGTCACCAAGGTCCTCAATTCGATCTGCAGCCGCCGACCGCGCAAGGACGTCCCCCTCGACCGGCTCCGCGACCGGGTCCTGTTCGAGACGATCTACGTGTGCGGAACCCGTGCCGCCGAAGCCTGCGTCCTCGACCTCGACGACTTCGACCTCCGCCAAGACGACGAGCACGTCCGCATCTACGGCAAGGGCGGCACGGTCCGCACCGTCCTGCTCGACGACCACGGCTACGTCGCCCTCCTCAAGCTCTACCTGAGTCGCGCCGGCTACCGGTTCGGCCCCGTCTTCCGCGCCAGCATCAACGGGACCGGCGGACCGCTGTCCTACGACGCCGCCCACCACCGGTGGCAGGGCTACTGCGAGGCGGCCGAAGTCGACATCGAGATCCACCAGCTACGGCACGCCCACGCCACCGAACTCATCAACGCCGACGTCTCCATCGAGGTCGTCCGCCGGCGGCTCGGCCACGCCTCCACCGAAACCACCCAGCTGTACACCCTCCTCGCCGACGACGTCGCAGACACCGAGATCCGAGCCGCCCGCCGACGCCGCGACCGCCGCTGACCTGCACGCTCACTGCTCCACACGTCACTACACACAACCAAGATCAATCTCAGCGCCAACGGCTGTTCCCAGGTTCCTCAACCCCGTGGTCGGCGTCGACCAGCGTCCACGACGCGATCAGATCATCGAGGTCCCACTCACGGCGCACCGCAACACCGTGGCAGACAACGCCGCCCGCCGATACACCCCACAGTCCGGCCAGGCCGTTACGCTGGCCAGCGCACAACCAGGCGCGAGAACGGGGTACACAATGCACAGGTGGGTCCGCTACGAAGCCCCGATCATGGTCCGCGTCGACATCGACGACCACACCGAACACACCGCGGTAGACAAGGTCGTCGTCTGCATCGACCCTGACGACATCCACCTCGCCCGTGACTACCGCGGCCAGTCCCTCGTCTACGACGAGAACATGGAACCCGTGCACAGCGACACCGACCACCCCGCCCGAACAGCGCTCCACGTCGCCGAAGACCGCGCCGGCTGGCCCGCCGCCGACAGCCTCGACTGGGAAGACGGCCCCGACCCGCTGCGCTTCCCCGACCTCTACGACGACGAGGATGCCCAAGACGACGAGGACGACCTCGAACCGCTGGACCTCACCGACGAACCCGCCCGCACAGCCTGAACCGCGCCTCACAAGGCCATCAGCCGCGCTCAACGAGCGCGGCTGATCCATATCCGGCATCCAGTATCAAGATCAAATATTTGTGGTGCTGGGGCAGCTAAACAAGCGTGGGGCCGAGGGCTGGGCGCGCGTCCGGCCTCCGTGAGGCGATCAGCCTGCGCGGTGCTTGGCTGGACCGCCAATGAGGTGTCCTGGCCGACCGCAAAGCCGTCATGGCTGAGCATTCTGCACCACCAAGATCAGAGCCGAAGGCGGAATCCGACAACAACACGCGGACACGGCCCAGGACTCCTGAAGCTACGGCGAGCCGCAAGGTAGAGCTTTGGTGCTCGTCAGCGGGCCGGCTCTATCTCGTTGGTCTCGGCCGCTGTGGCGTGTTCGTCGTGGTCGCGGAGCATTCGCATGACGGTGGCGGGTGAGGGTCGTTTGCCCTTCTTCTTGCCTTGGGTGATGAGGAGTTGGGCGGCGATGTCGCGCAGGCTCTGTCCTTGGTCGCGTAGGTGCAGGGCCATGGACAGCATGGCGGGGTCGGTGACGGTGGCGCCGCCGATGTTCTTGCCGCGGACTCGGGCGGACTCGTGGCCGTCGAGGGTCTTGTCGCGGATGTACTCGCGTTCCATGCCGGACAGGGCGGCCAGGACGGTGAACACGATACCGCCGGGGTCGTGGTGGCCTTGGAGTTCGCCGGTGAGGAATTCCAGGCCGATGTCGCCGGCGCGCAGCCGTTCGGCGAGCTCTGCGAGTTCCAGGCCGCGGCCGAGCCGCTTGTGCTCGTGCACGACGAGGGTGACGGCGACGCCGGAGGCGCGCAGGTCCGCAGCGTGCGCGATGGCGCGTTCGAGTTCGGGGCGGGTCGTGATGCGGGTGGAGACCTTCTCGGAGAAGGGGGTCAGAGAGATTTGGAACGGAATCCGGCGTTAACGGGGTTCTCCCAGGTCAGCAACCCCCTGCCGCTGCGGTCTTCCGGACGTGGTTGACGCCGGATTCCGTTCCATCGCACAGACGGTTGGCGCTGATAATGATCACGTGTGGGAGGCAGCCCTGGGTCTCTATGTGGTGAAGGTGCAGCGGGCGGCTGGTGGGGGTCTGGGACGATCTGAGGCATGGCGCGTGGTGATGGTGGCGGCAGGGACGGCCGGGGCGAACCCGAGTGGCGCCCGGTGGCCGACGTGGACATGATGACCGCGGTCGTCCTGGAGCAGCTGGGCGCCAACCGCGATCAGGTGCGGACCCTGGAGCCGGCGCGGCGCGCCCCGCATCTGCTGGACGACCACACCGTGGAGCGGATCAAGCAGGTAATCAGGCAGCAGCGCGATCACATGTGGCTGTGGGTCGAGACCGGTGAGCGCTGGCAGGCTCAGGACCTGACCGCGGCCGAGGCGGCGAAGGTCGATCAGTACGTGGCGGCGGTGGAGGCGTCCGCGGCGAGCAACACGGTTATCCTGGCGCTGGCCGATGAGTTGGCTGCGGGCACGATCGAGGCGGCGCTGGCCAAGTCGGACCTGGAGCTGGGCGTGGAGGCATTGGCGGGAGCGCTGGCCCGGCAGGCGAACCCGTTCCCGGACGCGTCTCCGGTGCGGGTCCGCTACCCGTTGACGGCCGGCGACACCGATGAGACGTGGTGGCCGTGGCTGATGGGCCTGGTGGTGGGCAGGGTCGCCCCGGGCGAGTGGGACGTCGTGGTGATCGATGACCGTCTGGTGGAGGGGCTGGACGCCGGCGGGAACCCGGTCTACCCGGTCTGCCGCCGCGCGGCCGAGGCGATCCGCCTGCAATAGCTCTTGTCGGCATCCGTAACGACCGGCTGCTGTATCGTGATCCGCCGCCGCGCGAGCCGGAAACGGCGGCTGCGCCGGACGTCCCCGGCCGCCACGGCGAGCCGTTTTCCTGCGCCCGCCCCGACACCTGGGGCGAGCCCGACCAGCAGCTGACCCTCCACGATGGGCACTACGGCCAGGTCAGCGTCACCGCCTGGCACGGCCTGCACCCCAAGCTGGACAAGAAAGACCACTTCGCCCACCGGGCCGAAGCGCCGATCCTGTCCGGCACGGTCATTTGCGTCCAGGTGGAGCGGCTGCCCGGCGGACGACGTGCCGCCCTCAAGCCGGCCTGCCAGTAGGAGTGGAACGGCGAACCGGGCTTGGTGTCAGATTCGTTGACGCTGTAGATCCGACCAGGCCAGTCTTGCCCGCGGCACGATGTGGGCAAGGCCACCAAGCGCGTCGAGACGGTCACCGGACCAGGAAAGGTAAACGTCAAGCTAAGCGGGGAAGGACCCCCGCCAGCCCCTCACGGAACGCGATGGCCGCCGCCTCGGTGCGGGTGGCCGCGCCCAGTTTCGTCAGGATGTGGGAGACATGCACCCCCGCCGTACTCGGTGAGATGTGCAGCCGGGCGGCGATCTGCCGGTTGCTCAGGCCCTCGGCGATCAACCTGAGCACGTCACGCTCGCGCTCCGTGAGCCCACCCTGAGCCGATCGGGGTCGCCCGAGCAGGGCGATCTCGCGGGTGAGCGGCGCGGCGCCCAGGTCTTCGGCCAGCCACGCGGCTTCCCTGAGGCGGGCCGTTGACCCGGGCCGGTCGCCCGCCGCCAGCGCGGCTCGCGCGCCGTGGAACAGACTCAGCGCCAGCTCGTACGGCTGCCGCAGCTCCCGCCAGGCACCCGCGGCGTGGTCCCAGCCGTCGTCCTTGATAAGCGCGCGCAGCATGATCTGCCAAGCTCGGTCGAGCGGCCCGTCCACGCCGAGCGCCGTATCGGCCGCGGAGAGCTCGGCCTGTCGTTTCGCGACCCGCTGCCGTAGGTCCCTGCCGTCGCCGTGCGCGAGCCGGGCCCGCTGCGCCAATGCGCCGGCGACCAGGACCGGCCGGGCGTCGCTGCTGTAGATCCGGGTGAGCGCCGGGTCGGCCAGCGCCCGGTCCAGGAGCAGGTCTGCCCTCTCGTGGTTGCCCTGGGCGACGGCGAGCAGGCAGAGCAGCTGATAGCGGGGGAACAGGCCCCCGTTGCCGGTGTGCTCCACGGCCGCCGCGGCGTCGGCCGCCCTGGCCAAGTCTCCGCGCAGCAGCGACAGGTAGCCGGCGAGCACGCGCAGGGCCTGCCGCGGCAGCGGTGGCGGGTCCTCCTGGAGGCTCTCCTCCAGCACGGCGGCGGCCTCGTCCCACCGCCCGGCCAGGATCAGGCTGTGTCCGGCGAAGCGCGCGAGCTCGGCGCCCCGGCTGCGGCCCAGCCCGTACCGGCGGGCGTGGCGGATGCCGTCGCGGGCCGCCTCGATGCCGCGGTCGTGGTCACCGGCCTTGGTGTGCAGCGTCGCCTCGTACATCGGGACGGTCATGAGCAGGTCGTGGCCGTCGAGCCGATCGGCCAGCGTGCGGGCCTGCGCCAGCATCCCGAGGTCGCCCGTCATGGACCCGACGCCCAGCAGCCCACGGACCGTGACCGTGGCATCGCCGGTACGCCGACCGATGGCGAGCGCCTCCTCGAACGGCTCGCGAGCCCGGTCCACCTCCGGCAGCAGGCCCATGGCCAGCACGCCGAGCAGCCGCCCTCGCTGAACGCCGCCGGGGGTGGCGGGCACCAGTTCCAGGGCTCGTTCCCAGTCGGAGACGCCGGTCGCCTCCAGCCGGTGCCGCAGCCTGCCTCGATGTTCCAGCAGCTGGGCGGCCCGCTCGGGCTCGCGCCGCTCGTCCACGGCGGCCAGCCCGGCGCTGGCGTACTCGACCCCGCGAGCGTAGTCGCCGCTGAGCATGCACGCCTCGGCCGCGCCGGTCAGTACGTCGATCCTGTCGACGCCCAGCCGCGCCTGCGGGTCCCAGAGTTCGAGGACCTGGTCGAGCATGCGGACCTGCTCCTCGTAGGCGTAGGACCTGCGCGCCTGGCCCGCGGCCAGGTAAGCGGCGGACAAGGCCAGCCCGCGATCACCGGCGGCGTGGGCGTGTGCGGCCAGCTCCGCGTGGGCGCCGGAATCGCGCAGGGCCTCGGCGTAGCGCGCGTGCAGGCGCGCCCGCTCGCCGGGCAGCAGGTCCTCGTACACCGCCTGCCGGATCAGGGCATGGCGGAAGTCGTAGCCGTCCCCTGCGGTGACGAGCAGGCTGCGGTCGACGAGCTCGCGCAGCAGGGCATCCAGCCCGGTCCCGTCCTGCCCGGCCACCTGCGCCAGCAGCCGGTGGCCGACCCGGCCGCCCGCTGCCGAAGCGATGCGCAGCAGCTCGCGCGCCGGGCCGGGAAGCGACCGCGGGCCGTGCAGCAGCAGGTCGCGCAGGCTGTCCGGGGTCCGTTCACCGGCGTGGGCGAGCGCCTCGACGAACAGCGGGGTGCCGTCGCTGCGTTCGTGTACGCGGCGTACGGCGGCCGCGTCCGGCTCGGTGCCGAGGATCGCGGCCAGCTGCCGGCCCACGCCCTGCCGGTCCAGGCCAGGCAGCCGCAGCGTGGTGGTGCGCGGGCGGCGGGCCAGCTCGGACAGCAGCGGCCCGAGCAGTCCGTTGCCAGTTTCCGGCGGCCGGTAGGTGATCACCAGGAGCACACCGGCCTGGGTCAGGTTCCTGGCCAGGAAGCCGAGCAGCTCGCGGGTGGCGGCGTCGGCCCAGTGCAGGTCCTCGATCGAGACGACGAGCGGCTGGTTCGCGGCCACCCGCTCGACCAGCGTCAGGACCTCCTCGTACAGCAGATGCTTGCCGCCTTCCGCGTCGCCCGCCTCGCCGAGCTCGGGGAACCAGCGGGCCAGCTGGCGGTAGGGCCCCGGCAGCACCCCTTCGACCCGGATCAGCCTGCGCAGCACCGTCACGAACGGCGCGTACGGCAGGCCGTCGCTGCCCAGCTCCGCGCAGGCGCCCTCGACCACCCGCACGCCCCGGCCCAGCGACCGCGCGAACTCGGCGAGCAGCCGCGACTTGCCGATCCCGGCCTCCCCGGCCACCAGCACCACCGCCGGCCCCTGCCCGACAGCCGTGTCCAGGGCCGCCACCAGCGCCGACAACTCCTCGCCCCGGCCGACGAACACCGGGCTGACCACGCGCTCCGCCACCACGACGCCAGCATATAAATACACAGATCACCCGATGTGCGGTGCCTGTTTACCCGGCCATTCTCGAAGCATGACGGCGACCTACCCCCTGCGGACGATCCGCGCCGACGAGCTCGACGCGTGGGCTCGCATGATCACCACGACCTACGGCCAGGACTGGTACGAGGGCGGCCTGCGGAACGCCGCCGACTCCATCGAGCCCGGACGCACGATCGCCGCCTACGACGGCGAGGAGATCGTCGGCGGTGCGTCGATCTACGGCCGCGTCATGACGGTCCCCGGCGCGGTGACGCCCGTCGCCGGCATCACGCTCGTCGCGGTCCTGCCCACCCACCGGCGCCGCGGCATCCTCACCGCGATGATGCGCAAGCAGCTCACCGACCTGCACGAATCAGGCGGCGAGCCGATCGCCGCGCTCAACGCCGCCGAGGCCACGATCTATGGCCGCTTCGGGTACGGCGTCGCCAGCTGCGTGGCCGAGATCCAGGCGGACAAGAAGCTCCTGGCCCTGAGGCCCGGCACCGACCTCGGCGACGGGACGATCCGCCTGCTCGACCGCCGGCAGGCCCGGCCGCTGCTAGAGAAGGTCTACGACACCGCCCGCCGTACCGGGGTCGGCTGGGTGGACCGTACGGAGAAGTTCTGGGAGGCCCGGCTGGCCGACGGCGAACGCGCGCGCGACGGCGGGACGGCCCTGCGCTTCGCCGTCCACACCGAGCCCGGCGGCGAGGTCAGCGGCTACGTCTTCTACCGCTCCAAGCCGCGGCTGGTGCAGGTCATCGAGGTCGCGGCCACCACTAGGCAGTCCTACGCCGCCCTGTGGCGTTACCTCATCGACCTCGACGCTCACGCCGGCCTCACCTATGACGGCGCCGTCGACGAACCGCTGAAGCACCTGCTGACCGACCCGCGCGCGGCTCGCACCAGCGTGATCGACAACCTCTGGGTCCGCCTGGTGGACGTCGACCGCGCGCTGGCGGCACGCCGCTACTCGACTCCGCTGGACCTGGTCCTGGAGGTTCAGGACACGTTCTGCCCATGGAACGCGGGGCGCTACCACCTGTGGGCCGGCGACTCCGTCACCTGCGAACGCACCCAGGCCCGGCCGGGCCTGCGGCTGACCTCCGCCGAGCTGGGTGCGGCCTATCTGGGCGGCACCACCCTGGCGGCCCTGGCGGCCGCGGGCCGCGTCGAGGAACTGCGCCCCGGGGCGGTCACCGCCGCCTCGCTCGCCTTCCGTGGCGAGCGCGAGCCCTTCCACCCCTCGGGCTGGGCCTTCCCCGCCTTCTGACGGGCGCTTTGGAGACCAAGGACGTCGCCTGGCGGACTCCACTGGAGAGCCGGCGCTTCAGCGGCGCAGGACGCGGCGACGATCGCACCCACCGCGACCCTGGATGGAGCAGTGCTTCCGGGAAGGCGAGGGGCGTTGGACGTGCCGCGGCTTCGCCGCATCTGGAGCCGACTGCGGCAACCGTCGCGCAACGGCGCCGAGGTGGTGAGCCACGACGACCTGGTCCCCGGAACGTGCTGGTTCGGACGGCCGTCTCACCGGAGTCCTCATCACACCGGGCGCCGAAGCGGATCAGATCGGCATGAACATCATAATGTCCGGCCGGAAGCCGGAACCGCACACGAGGGAGACAAGTCACATGCGCACTCATCGCCTCGGTCGCAGCACGGTGGAGGTCACCGAACTGGGCTTCGGGGGCGGGCCGCTGGGCGGCCTATTCGAACCGGTGGACGACGACACCGCGGCGCAGGCACTGGCGGCCGCCTGGGACTCGGGAATCCGCTACTTCGACACCTCGCCGCACTACGGCATCGGGCACTCTGAGCGCCGCATCGGCGAGCTGCTGCGCAGCAAGCCGCGGGCAGAGTTCACGCTGTCGACGAAGGTCGGCCGGCTGCTGGTCCCGCAGGATCCGAACGGCCGGATGGACGAGGGCTTCGCCGTGCCGGCCACGCACCGCCGGGTTTGGGACTTCTCCCGCGACGGCATCCTGCGCAGCGTCGAGGACTCGCTGACCCGCATGGGCGTCGACCGGATCGACGTGCTGTATCTGCACGATGCCGAGGAGCACTTCGAGACTGCCCTGCGCGACGGCTACCCGGCACTGGCCGAGCTGCGCTCCCAGGGCGTGGTCGGCGCCGTCGGCGCGGGCATGTACCACCCCGGCAAGCTGACCCGCCTGGTGCGGGAGACCGACGCGGACGTGGTCATGCTGTCGGGCCGCTACACGCTGCTGGACCACACCGCCCTGGACGAACTGCTGCCCGCCTGCGCCGAACGCGGAGTCTCGGTCCTGGCCGCCTCCGTCTTCAACTCCGGTCTGCTGGCAACCGACCGGCCCGCCGAGGGGGCGCGGTTCGACTATGCACCCGCCGCCCCGGAGCTGCTGGAACGGGTCAACCGCATCGCGGATGTCTGCGAGGCGCACGGCGTGACCGTTCCCCAGGCCGCCATGGCCTTCCCGCTGCGCCACCCCGCGGTCGCGGGCATCGTGGTCGGTATGCGCTCGGCGCAGGAGGTGCGGCGCAATGCCACCGCGTTCTCAGCGCGCATCCCGGCCCGGTTGTGGTCTGATCTGCGCGACCGGCTCAAGACCTGGGCCGACTGGCAGGACCTCTCGGCGCAGGCTCACGGCACGCTCGATCAAGAAGATCGGTGACCCTCTGCTGGACCGCACCCTTCAACGTCACCAGAGTTTCCCTGCGCGGTGCGTCTGCAGGGCCGGCCTCCATCTGGAGGCGCAATCTGGCCCGGTCGGTGCTGCTCAGCGGTCGGCGAGGGGCCGGCCGGTGCGGTGGTGTCCTTCGCCGTCACGAACCTTCCGGCCGAATACGCGCGGCCGGTCGCGGGAGGCGCCGCCGTTTCCCGCCCGCTGCGCACCGAGTCGTGGGGCGAACTGGTGGTGCAGCTCACCGACCCCGCCGGCGCGCTCGTCCAGCTCACGCAATGGCTTCCGCCCAGCGGGCGGTGACGCCCGCCGTACACCGACAAGACGCGAGGAACCGTGCCGCCTGGTCGCCGTGAGTAACCCCGTCAACCGCATCAATCGCCACCATCAAGCAGCCCACGGGCTGAGGAGTAAGCAAGCAATGGCACACGGGACTGACAACCCCGCGCGAGTTTCGCATCACATGCATCGGCGGGAGTCCAAGGACTCCGCTGGACTCTTCCGCGTGGTCGGCGCATGAAGGGCCTGCAGGTACGGCTGGCGCACGTTGTGGGCAAGCGGCCACTCAGCCGTACCGACCATTGGTCGTTCCTGTTCTGCCAGATCGCGATCTACAGCCTGGTGGTCCTGGTCCTCACCGGAGCATTCCTGACCTTCTTCTACGACCCGGACACGACCCAGGTCATCTACCAGGGCGCCTACACTCCGCTGCGCGGCGTGCTGGTCAGCCAGGCTTTCGCCTCCACCTTGGAGGTCAGCCTGGAGGTACGCGGCGGTCTGCTGATGCGGCAGGTCCACCACTGGGCCACGCTGATCTTCATCGGCGCCGTGTGCGTGCACCTGCTGCGCCTGTTCTTCACCGGCGCCTTCCGGCGGCCACGCGGCCTGAACTGGCTGATCTGGGTCGCCCTGTTCATCCTGGGCATCGCCGCGGGCGTCACCGGCGGCATCCTGCCCGACGACATGCTCTCCGGTGGCAGCCTCAGCCTGATCCAGGGTGTCACCCAGTCCATCCCGCTCGTCGGCACCCACCTGACCGGCCTGCTGTTCGGCGGAGCCGTCCCCGGTGATCAGGTCATCCCGCTGTTCTACCGGCTGCACGTACTGCTCATCCCGGTGATCATGGTCGAGCTGCTCGTCGTCGGACGCTGGCTGCTGCGGCGGCACGGCCACAGCCACTACCCGGGCGCCACCCACATACCGCCGCTCAGCTCGCTGGCGTTGTTCTTCGCCACCTGCGGCATGCTCACTTTGCTGGGCACCGTCGGGCAGATCAACCCCATCTGGCTGTACGGCCCAGCCCGCCCTGGCACCACCGGCGCCGGAGCCGTACCCGACTGGTACATGGGCTTCCTCGACGGTGCCATCCGCATCATGCCCGCCTGGGAACCCATCGTCGCCGGTCGCCCGCTCACCCTGTCCGTTCTCATTCCCGCCCTGATGGTGCCGGGCGCCTTCTTCACCGTCCTGGCCGCCTATCCGCTCATCGAACGCTGGCTCACCGGCGACAGCCGGATCCACCACACCCTGGACCGGCCCCGTGAGGCCGCCGTCCGCACCGCCGCAGGCGCGGCCGGCATGACCTTCTACGGCCTGCTGTGGGCGGCGGCCGCCAATGACCAGCTCGCCCACCACTTCAACCTGTCCTTGTTCGCCGTCACCTGGTTCTTCCGCGTCGCGATCGTGGCCGGGCCGGTCGTGGTCTTCGAGCTCACCCGGCGCATCTGCCTGGCCCTGCAGGAACAAGACAGGCAGCAGCTCACGCACGGCATCGAGACCGGCGTCCTGCGCCGCTCGCCCCGCGGTGAGTACACCGAGGTCATCGCATCCCCCGCTCGGAAAGGTATCCATGCCAATCAACACTGACATCGAGATCCACGCGGTGAACGTCCTGGTCATCGGCTCCGGCGCGGCCGGATTGCGGGCGGCGATCGCCGCCGCCGAGGCGGGATGCGAGGTGCTCATCGTCGGCAAGCGCGCCAGGACGGACGCCCACACCGTCCTCGCCGCCGGCGGCATCAACGCCGTCCTGGGCACCCGGGACCCGCAGGACACCTGGGAACAACACTTCGCCGACACCTACAAGGAGGGCTACGGCCTCGGGGACCCGGCGATGATCGAGATCCTGGCCCGCGAGGCGCCCGAGGCGATCCGTGAGCTCGCCGACTGGGGCACCCCTTTCACCCGTCTCCCCGACGGCCGGCTGGACCAGCGCTTCTTCGGCGCGCACACCTATCGCCGCACCTGTTTCGCCGGTGACTGGACCGGCCGTGCCGTACTCGAGACTCTCGCGCGCAGGAGCGCGGGCATCGCGATGCGTGAGCGCTTCTACGTCTCCGGCCTGCTGCACGCCGACGGCGAGTGCTTCGGCGCCTTCGGCTTCGACCTGGACACCGGGACCAGGACCGCCATCTATGCCGACGCCGTGGTGCTGGCCGCGGGCGGGCACACCCGGTTGTGGCGGCGCAGTTCCTCACGCCGCGACGAGAACACCGGCGACGGCATGAGCCTGGCTCTGCGCGCGGGCTGCCGGCTGGCGGACCTGGAGCTGGTGCAGTTCCACCCCACCGGGATGGTCCATCCGGAAGAGGTGGCCGGCACCCTGGTCACCGAGGCGGTGCGCGGTGAGGGCGGACGGCTGTACAACGCGCTCGGCGAACGGTTCATGACCGCCTACGACCCCGAGCGCATGGAGTTGTCCACCCGTGACCGGGTCGCCCTGGCCTGCTACACCGAGATCACCGAGGGCCGCTCCGGACCGAACTGCGGGATTTTTCTCGATATTTCCCACCAGGACAAGGCTCTGATCTTGGAACGGCTGCCGCGCATGTACCGGCAGTTCCTCGAACACCAGCTCCTCGACATCTCCACCACCCCCATGGAGGTCGCGCCCACCGCGCACTACTCCATGGGCGGCGTGGTCGTCGATGCCGAGACCACCGCCACCGACCTGACCGGCCTGTACGCCGCCGGCGAGGTCACCGCGGGCCTGCACGGCGCCAACCGGCTCGGCGGTAACTCACTCACCGAGACCGTGGTCTTCGGCCGCCGCGCCGGCCAGGCGGCGGCCGCCTGGGCCAGGGACAGGACCACCATCAGCCGCCCCTCCGCCGTCGTCACCGCAGTCAACGAAGCGCTCCTCGGGCTGGTCAAGCGTGGCGGCGAGTTCGCCCGGCCGATCCAGCGCGACCTGCGCACCCTCATGTGGCAGCGCTGCGGCGTGGTCCGCGACGAGGACGGGCTGAAGCAAGCCCTGGCCGACATCGAGGCCCTGACCGAACGAGCGCGGGACGTGGACGTCTCGCCCACCGCCGAAGGCTACGAGGACCTCGCGCATCTGCTCGACCTGCGGGCGGCGCTGCTCGTGGCCGAGGCGACCGTCCTGGGGGCCATCGCCCGCCGGGAGACCCGAGGCTGTCACAACCGCAGCGACTATCCGGCCTTGGACGAGACGCTGACCAGAACGCTGGAAGTGTCCTCGACCGAGTCGGGACTCCGGCTCGCCAGCCGCGCCGTGCTCAAGCCCGCCCCGGAGCTCGCCCGCCTCGTGGAACGCACGGCCGACCTCGAATCCACCGGACGGCTGGTCGAGTGACGCGATCGTCACCGACCGGCCCCCGGCTCACACAAAGAGAAAGAAATTAAGGAGATCTCAACCATGATCCTGGTAACCGGTGCCACCGGAAACGTCGGTTCCCACGTCGTCCGCCAACTCCTGGAGGAGGGTGAGAAGGTCCGTGTCCTGACCCGCAACCCCAGCGGCCATGCCTTTGCGGACCAGGTCCAGGTCGTGACCGGCGACCTGACCCGGCCGGAGACCCTGCCTGAGGCACTGTCCGGCATCGAGCGGGCCTTCCTGTTCCCCGTCCTCCAGGGCATCGACGGATTCCTCGACGTGGCCAAGCGAGCCCGCCTGCGCCATGTCGTGATGCTGTCCTCGGTGTCGGTCACGTGGCCCGAGCCCGGCTGGGTCGGCGAGGTGCACCTGCGGCTCGAACGATCCGTCCAAGCGTCCGGGTTGGCGTGGACCTTCGTGCGGCCCGACGGGCTTCCGACCAACGACCTGGTCTGGGCGCCCCAGATCATCGAGGGCGATGTCGTGCGCGGCCGGTACGGCGAGGCCGCGACGGCCCCGGTCGACCCGCGCGACATCGCCGCGGTCGCCGTCCGCAGCCTCCTCGATGGGCGTGCCGGCGAGGGGTACTCGGTGACCGGACCGCAGTCGCTGACCCAGATCGACCGCCTGCGCATCATCGCGGAGACCCTCGGGCGGCCGTTGCGGTGGGAGGAGCAGTCCGAGGACTGGTTCCGGGACCAGATGGCCCGCCACGGCATGCCCGCTGCGGGGATCGACGATTACGTCGACGCGCTCACCGCGAGAGTCGGCAAGACCGCGGAGGTCCTGCCGACGGTCGAACAGGTCACCGGCCGACCGCCCTTCACCTACGCACAGTGGGTCGCCGACCACGCCGCCGCCTTCGGCGCAGCGCCGGCTTGACCGATAGGCGGCACCCGCCGGCCGCCGGGCGCGTCCCGAGGGACGCGCCCGGCAGCCAGGGACGCGGCTGGATCGCCGTTCGGCTCACCCCTTCGGAAAGGCTAAATCCTTCAGAACGACTCAATCCTTCAGGAAGAGAGAAGTACGGCGAAGACGTGGAAGACGAGGCGGCCGCCGGGGGTGGTGGTCCCAGGCGTTCGTGCCGGCTGGTGCAGCCGATCTCGCGCTTGCGCAGGTCACCCACCATGGTGATGAGGTCGTGAAGGCAGCGGCCGTAGCTGGGCCTGGCTCGGGCAGACTACTTCACGAGGGCGGCGGGCATCGACGTGCCGGCGGGAGCGGTGTGCGAGCTGGCGGACGGCCGCGGGGGCTCTTGCCGACGGCGTCGGCGATCTCGTCGTAGCCGATAGCGAAGGCCTCGCGCAGCACGAACACGGCGCGCTCGGTCGGCGACAGCGTCTCCAGGACGAGCATGAGCGCCATCGACATGCTCTCGGCGAGCTCGATGTCCTCGGCCACGTCCGGCGCGGTGAGCAGCGGCTCAGGCAGCCAGGGGCCGACGTAGGACTCCTTGCGGCGCTTCATGGCGCGCAGCCGGTCCAGGGCCCGCCGGATGGCGAGCCGGACCAGGTAGGCCCGCTGGTCCGGCACTGCGTCGAGATCGACGCCCGACCATCGCAGCCAGGTCTCCCGCAGAACATCTTCGGCATCGGCGGCCGAGCCGAGCATCTCGTAGGCGACGGTGAACAGCAGGTTGGGATGGACGACGAACGCCTCGGTGGTGCGGTCCGTCTGGTCGCTGCCCTTACGCATTGCCGGCCCTCCACGCTGATCTCGACGGCGCCTGCACACAAGACGCCGATCCCGCCGGCTTGTGTCAACCGCCGCTGGTGGCCTACATCACACCTCGGCAGTGTCACAGGAATCGGGCCGGAACCGCCACATGGTCGTAAGTACAACAACGTCAGGAGAGAACATGACCTCAGTATTGATCACTGGAGCGAACAAAGGCCTGGGCTACGAGACCGCGCGCAGGCTCGGAGAGCTGGGCTGGAGGGTCTTCCTCGGCTCACGCGACGAGGGCCGGGGAAGGGCCGCCGCGCAGAAGCTGGCCGCCGACGGCGCACACGTCATCATGGTCCCCTTGGACGTGACCTCGGAGGAGTCGGTGGCCGGGGCTGTGCGGCAAGTCCGGGAGCACACCGACCGGATCGACGTGCTGATCAACAACGCCGGCACGCCCGGCGGCGGTGTCAACCCGGCGGACGCGACGGCCAAGGACATCCACGCCGTCTACGACACCAACGTGTACGGGCCGGTCCGGGTCACGAACGCGTTCCTGCCGCTGTTGCAGGCGGCCGATAACCCGCGGGTGGTGATGGTCACAGGCGCCGGTGGGTCTATCGCGTTCGTGACCGACCCCGGGCAAGCCGTCTCGAAGATGTACGAACTCGCCTACACCTCGTCGAAGGCGGCACTGAACATGATCACCGTCCGATACGCTCAGGCGCTGCCGGCCATCAAGTTCAACGCCGTGACCCCCGGCGAGGTCGCCAACGGCAGGTTTCCCGCCACCGACATGAACCCCGTGGGCGTGTTGACGGTCACCGAGGGCAGTGATCCGATCATCGATCGCGCGACGCTCGCCTCTGACGGGCCAACCGGGACCTTCATCGACCGCCTCGGCCCCATCGCCTGGTAAAACATCCCAGAACGGAGAGACAGACGGGCAAAGGCTGGTTCGTCACAGGCTCCTGACCACCACCGCCAACCGCAAGGCGATCGACCGGATCCCCATCGAAACCCCGCGCACAGCGGCAGCTGTTCGGGGAGCAGCCCGATGACCTGTGGCTGTGGGTCGAGACCGGCGAGCGCTGGTAGGCCCAGAACCTGAACACGGCCACGGCCACGAAGGCCGACCAGCACGTGGCCGCGGTGAAGGCGTCCGCGGCAAGCAACACGGTCATCCTGGCGCTGGCCGATGAGCTGGCCGCGGGCACGATCGAGGCGGCGCCGACCAAGTCGGACCTGGAACTGGGCGTGCAGACCTTGGCCGACGCGCTGGCCCGGCAGGCGAACCCGTTCCCGGACGCGTCCCCGGCGCAGGTCCGCCACCCGCTGACGGCCGGCGACACCGATGAGACGTGGTGGCCGTGGCTGATGGGCCTGGTGGTGGGCAGGGTCGCCCCGGGCGAGTGGGACGTCGTGGTGATCGATGACCGTCTGGTGGAGGGGCTGGACGCCGGCGGGAACCCGGTCTACCCGGTCTGCCGCCGCGCGGCCGAGGCGATCCGCC
>NZ_VCKY01000061.1 GCF_005889735.1 Nonomuraea turkmeniaca | reverse complement strand
GATCTTGTAGGCCGGCACGTCGAGCTTCTCCAGCAGCTCGACGGCCGTCGGGTCGAAGGGCGAGGAGAAAGCGATGAGCCCGTGCGAGCGCGCCCGCTCGAAGAGCGGCTCGTGCCACTCCCACGGTCCGCGGCCCGGCGGCATCCTTCGCTCGCACCACCCGTGAGAAAGGCACCCACGTGAAGATCATCGCAGCGGACGTCGTCGTCACCAGCCCCGACCGCAACTTCGTCACCCTCAAGATCACAACGGATGAGGGGATCACCGGGCTGGGCGACGGCACCCTCAACGGGCGGGAGCTGTCGGTCGCGTCGTACCTGGCCGACCACGTTGTCCCCTTGCTGATCGGGCGGGACCCGCATCGCATCGAAGACACCTGGCAGTTCCTCTACCGCTCGGCGTACTGGCGGCGCGGGCCCGTCACCATGGCCGCCATCGCGGCCGTGGACGTGGCGCTGTGGGACATCAAGGCCAAGGCCGCCGGAATGCCGCTCTACCAGCTGCTCGGCGGAGCCTCCCGGAACGGGATCATGGCGTACGGGCACGCCTCGGGCCGGGACCTGCCCGAGTTGTTCGACTCGATCCGCCGGCACCTGGAGATGGGTTACCGGTCGATCCGGGTGCAGACCTCCGTGCCGGGCATCAACGCCGTGTACGGCGTGGCCGCCCAGCCCAGCATCGACGGCAAGCGGTACGACTACGAGCCGGCCCAGCGCACCGCGCTGCCCGCCGAAGAGGACTGGGACACCCGCGCCTACCTGCGCCACCTGCCCGGCGTCTTCGAGGCGGTGCGCAACGAGTTCGGCCCCGAGCTGCCGCTGCTGCACGACGGGCATCATCGCATGACCCCCATCCAGGCCGCCAAGCTCGGCAAGGCCCTCGAGCCGTACGACCTGTTCTGGCTGGAGGACTGCACGCCGGCGGAGAACCAGGAGGCGCTGCGCCTGGTCCGCCGGCACACCACCACCCCGCTGGCCATCGGTGAGGTCTTCAACACCGTGTGGGACTACCAGACCCTGATCCGCGAACAGCTCATCGACTACGTCCGGTCCGCCGTCACCCACACCGGGGGGATCACCGCCATGCGGAAGCTCCTGGACTACGCCGCCCAGTACCAGATCAAGTCCGGCATCCACGGCCCGACCGACATCTCGCCGGTCGGCATGGCCGCCGCCCTGCACCTGGACCTGGCGATCCACAACTTCGGCATCCAGGAGTACATGCAGCACGGCCCTGCGACCAACGAAGTGTTCCAGCAGTCGTTCAGCTTCGCCGACGGCTACCTGCACCCCGGTGGGCTGCCGGGACTCGGCGTGGAGCTCGACGAGGAGGCCGCGGCGCGCTTCCCGTACCAACCGGCATACCTGCCCTTCAACCGGCTCAAGGACGGCACCGTCCATGACTGGTGAGCGCCGGCCCACCCGGCACATCGTCGTCATGGGCGTGTCGGGCGCGGGCAAGACGACCGTGGCCCGCGGGATCAGCGAGCTGACCGGGCTGCGGTTCGCCGAGGCGGACGAGTTCCACCCAGAGGCGAATGTGGCGCGGATGCGCGCCGGCATCCCGCTGGACGACGCGGACCGCTGGCCGTGGCTGCGTGACCTGGCCTCCTGGATGGCCGCCCGGCACGTCGAGGGTGTCTCCACAGTGCTGGCCTGCTCGGCGCTCAAGCGCTCCTACCGGGACGTGCTACGCCAGGGCCCGCCGGACGTGGAGTTCGTCCACCTCCACGGGTCTGCGGAGCTGATCCGGGACCGGATGACCCGCCGCACCGACCACTACATGTCGGCCGGCCTGCTCGACTCGCAGCGGGCGATCCTGGAGCACCTCGACCCGGAGGAGTCCGGGATGGTGCTGGAAGTGGCGCTGTCGCCGGACGAGCTGGTGGCGGCGGTGGTCGCCCGGCTCGGCCTGCCGCCGGCCACGCCGGCCGCTCCCCCGGCGACCGGCCGCTCCGGGCGGCGCGCCCGGTCCGGTCTTGGTCAGCCGGGCGGCGCGTCCAGCTAGGTGCCGCCGAGGGGCCGGCCGCGTGCCGGGGCCGCCCTCAGCCGCGTTGTGCGAGCGAGGCGGTCCAGCAGTCGGCCGTCCCCGGCCGCCCGCAGTTCCGCAACCTGTCCAGCACCTTGCGGAGCTCACCCGTCCTGGCGTTGGCCGGGTCGTTGGTCTCCTGATGCGGATCGGCGACGGTGTCGTAGTACTCCGGCCGCGGGTCGCCCTCGTACTCCACGTACAAGTCGCCGGCCGTGCGCACGGCCGCGTAGGTAGGCGGCTGCGAGTTCCCCGCCGGGAGGTCGTCCGCGTCCGGATCCGGCTCACCGGGCGCGGCGGGATCCGGCTTGACGTGCTCGATCAACGCCGCCTGGCGCCAGTCCTTGACCTTGTGCCCCTGGATGAGCGGCAGCAGGCTCCGCCCGTCACGGTTGTCGCGCCGCACTCCGGCCATGTCGAGGAAGGTCGCGAAGAGATCCACGTTCTGCGCGATGGCGTCGGTGACGAGATCGCCGTGCCGCCCCGCCGCCGGCCGCTTGACCAGCAGCGGCACCCGTGCGTCGTGATCATAGGCGGTGGACTTGCCCCGCACGAGCCTGTGCTGCCCGAGGTGGAACCCGTTATCGCTGGTGAACACCACATACGTGTCGCGCTGCTCCGCGTCCGTCAGCGTGCCCAGAACCCGCTCCACCATGTCATCGACCGACTGCACCATGCGGATCCGATCCCGGAAGTCCTCGCGAAGCTCGTTGACCACCTTGGGCGCGATCGGCTCCCGCCGCACCCAGGCCGGCTTGTCGGCGGTGTCCTCGTTGAAGGCGGCCGTCGTCCTCACGTCGATGCCGAGGCAGTCGGGACCACCGCAGTCACCGTTCGGGAACTCCCCGGCGGGCCACTCGGTCTTGGGCCAATCCCGCCGCGCGGGCGGGAAGCGCGGCTCCTTCTCCCCCGGCTTGACGCCGACCCTGGAATGCGGCGCGAACGGCGAGACCTGGAGAAAGAACGGCTCGCCGGGAGCGTGCTTCCTGCTCCGCTCGATGAAGTCGACCGCCCGCCGCCCGAGCTCGTCCACCAGATACTTGCCACCGGAGGGATCGACCGGCTTCTCCCCGGCCGTCTCCTCCTTGATATAGCGGGTGAGCTCATACTTGAACTCGCTGTATCCGCCCCCCGCCGCCACATGCCACTCGTCCCACCCGACGGGCACCTTGTAGTCGGTACCGACCGGATATTCGTTGATGTACTTGCCCAGGTACCCCGTCCGATAGCCGGCCTGATCCAGCGCGACGGCGTACGTCCTGCCCTCGTGTTTCTCGAACGCCTGGTAACCGCCGCCGTCGGAGCCCTTGTTCGTGGCCACGCCGGTGTTGTGTGGGAACTGTCCGGTGAACATGGAGGCCCGGGACGGGCAGCAGAGCGAGTTGGACACGTAGTAGTCGGTGAACGTGGTGCCGCCGCGCGCCAGGCCGCTGACGGTGTCCATGTACGGGAGCAGGTCCGCCGACATGTCGTCGACGAGGAAGAAGATGATGTTCGGCGGTCTGGGCTTGGCGACGGCCTGGGACGACGCCAGAGTCACCCCCAGGACCACGGTTAAGAGCACCGCCAGAGCGCGCCGGCCGCTTCGAGTCACGGACATGACTACCCCACTTACAACAGACGAGAGATCAGCGTTGCGATGAACGCTAATCTCCCCCGACGCGACCCCTCAAATCACCCACCGCTTGGCGCTTCCCCCATCTCCGGGCAGGATTGTCGCCACCATTCGACGGACAAGGCGGCAGGGTGGACTTCACCGTTCAGTACGAACCGGCTCTGGACGAAGTGGTGCGGGCCTTCGAGCAGGGCCTGAAACGCCAGCTCAAGCTCGTCCACCGGTTACTCCCGGCGGTCTTGGCGATATCAGGCGTCGTCTGCGTCCTGGTGGGAGACCTCTCCTTGGGCATAGGCCTGCTGGCCGGAGCGGCCGTGGCCCCCTTCGTCATGACCTGGTCGGTCCGGCGGATGGCCAAACGCCAGCTCACCTACCTCTGCGTGCCGACCACGCTGCACATCACCGGCGACGGCTACGAATGCCACACGGAGCAGGTCACCACCACACTCCGGTGGTCCTTCTTCAGCGACGTGGTGACCGGCCCGGAGTTCTGGCTGCTCTTCGTGAACAAGCAGCCCGCCGCCTTCCTCCCCAGGCGCGCCTTCACCCCGGAACAGCAAGCTGATCTGGACGCCGTCCTGTCGCGCCCCACCAAGATAGAGGCCGCCTGACCCGGTAAGGCGACCGCTCGGCTGCCGCAGCGGCGCCGGCTGGCGCGTCGCCTCCCGCGTCGCCTCCCGCGTCGCCTCCCGCGTCGCCTTCCGCGTCGCCTTCCGCGTTGCCTTCCGCGTCGCCTTGCGCGTTGTCGACTCGGTGTTGAGCAGGACAGCGCCGGTGACGACGGCGAGCAGTGCGATGGCTTTGACGGGGGTGAGCGGCTCGCCGAGCCAGCCGATGCTGATGCCGGCGACACTGGCGGTGCTGAGTCCGAAGAGGCCGTAGGCGACGCTGCTCGAGAGTCGTCGCAGCGCGACCGCGAGCAGGAGCAGTTCGACGATGAACGTGACGAGGGCGGCGACGATGAGGAGCGGCCGGGTGAAGCCGTCGGAGTGAACGAGAGCGAAGACCTGCACGACATCGAGGGCGATCGCGCCGTACAGTGCGGCCCAGCTCACCAAGGCCCGCGGTCTCGCGATGGGGCGGTCGAGGGCCGACGTGTTCATGGAGCCTCCCTCGCTACGTGTTCTGCAGCCGCAGGACAACGACGCCGGCGCCGATCAGGACCAGCGCCGTGACTTTGCGGGTGGTGAGCCGCTCCCCGAGCCACAGCGTGCTGTAGACAGTGACCAGCGCCGTTGCGCCGGCGAAGTAGACCGAGTCGGCGATGCTCGTCGGCACGGTCAGCAGCGCACGCGAGAACGCGAAGAACGCCACCAGATAAGCCGCTGCGGCCAGCACGAGGTGGCGAGCGTACCGGCCGTGAGTGCCCCGCTCCAGCGCCGCGGTTCCAGCGAGGTCGCCGGCGATCGCGACCGCAAGGAATACCCAGCCCATGAGCCACACCTCTGATTCGAGACCAGTAAATGGCTTACACTGGTTAGTGTTTCACGCGCTTACTAACCAGTCAAGTTGATATAGTGGTCTCCATGACTGTGGTCGAGCGGCTCGTGGATCTGATCAACACCCGGCACTGTGTCGATGGTGACGACGTGCTCGCCGACCAGCGGGCGGTCGCCTGGCTGCAGGAGTGGACGGACGGCAGGCGGCAAGAGGCCGTCGACGCAGGGACGGTGGCCCGGCTGCGCGACCTGCGCGAAGGATTGCGGCAGCTCGCCGCCGCCAACAACGGGCAGCAGTGCGACGAGGAGATCGCGGATCGGGCTGCGGCCGTGCTGCGGTCGGTGCCCCTGATCGTCGAGTTCGGCGGACCAGAGACGCCGCCCCGGCTCGGGGCGTATTCCGCCGCGGGCCTGGCCGAGCGTGCGCTCGCAGACGCCGCGGGCTGCTACCTCACCGCAGCCGCCAGCGGCGAGTGGTCCCGAGTCAAGTCCTGCGCCGCGCCCGACTGCCGATGGGCCTACCTGGACAGTTCACGCAATCGGTCCCGCCGCTGGTGCGACATGGCCGAATGCGGAAACCGGGCCAAGAACCGCGCTTGGCGGCAACGTCAAGCCGTCGGCGACTAGAGCCAGACAACCGCGTTCCGGCGCCGAGTGTGGGGAGAAGGGCACAAGGTCTTCTACGGGCAGGTCGCCGCACGGAAACCTGATCGGTTGGCGCGGGGCGCCAGATGAGCGAGCGGGTCAGGCTGGTGACGGCGGCGCGGGAGGTGAGGCGGACGAAGGTCAGGTGGGCGTTGGCGGGGTCGGCGGCGGCCCGCCGATAGCGGTCGCGGTAGGCCGCGTGCTTCGTCCAGGCGAAGCGGATGATCGACTCGTCTTTGTCCAGCAGGAAACGGAACGACTCCTTGTTTCCGTTCCACTTCGGCGCCGGTGGCCATGCGGCGCAGCGTCCTGGACAGGAGTTGACGCATCACCAGGTGGCGCGGCAGGTCCAGCCAGACCACGGTGTCGGCGCGCGACACACCAGCCGTCCACCACCCACCCCTCGCCGACGGTGAACCGGTCGACCTCCGCGCGGAATTCGCCGACGGGTCGCGGCGCCCACCCCGGCATGTGGAAGATCGAGTCGAGCTCCAACCATGGCACGCCCAGCCGCGCCGCCAGCGCGGCCGCCAGGGAGGACTTGCCCGAGCCGGAGTTCCCCACCACCGATATGCGTCGCACCGGGCAACTCTACTCAGCGGCGCAGGACGGCGGCGGATCCTGTGCGCCGACGGCCGGCCATCACAGTCGGCACGACGGCGTTCCGCGGGCCGCCGAACCTGTCTGGTCTGAACGCGAGTCAGAGAGTCTTCTCCGAGACCATCGGCCGCGAACTGCTCGAGCGCCAGGTGAACACCTTGGGAGTCGACGGCCATGGTGCGTACGACGCCGATCTCGCCTGGTCGCTTGAGCAGCCCGGACACCTTCGCCCGGGAGATGTGCAGGGCCCGCCCCCACCTCCGGCACCGGCCCGGGGGCGCATACTCCAGCACCTCGGTGACGAGCTGTTCGGGATGGCCGGGTCCTTGTTCTGCGTGTCGACGGCGACCTGCTGATCTACGAGCCGGCATGGACGTCACAAATCACGCCGCTATCCGGTCTTGCTTCTGGAGGGGCTTTCGTCACATGCGGCCAAAGGAGCACCATGCACTCGCCAGAGCACCGGATTGCCACGTCCGTCCTGGTCATCGGCACAGGAGGAGCCGGGCTTCGGGCCGCGATAGAGCTCGCCGAGCGCGGTGTCGACGTCCTCGCGGTCGGCAAGCGGCCGAAGGCGGACGCGCACACCTCGCTCGCGGCAGGCGGCATCAACGCGGCGCTCGCCACGATGGACCCCGAGGACACCTGGCAGCAGCACGCGGCGGACACCCTCAAGGAGAGCTACCTCCTCGCCAACCCGCAGACCGTGCGAATCGTCACCGAGGGAGCCGCGCGGGGCATCGACGACCTCCAGCGCTGGGGCATGCCGTTCGCCCGCGAGCAGGACGGGCGCATCTCGCAGCGCTTCTTCGGCGCCCACGCCTACCGGCGCACCGCCTACGCCGGGGACTACACCGGACTGGAGATCCAGCGCACCCTGATCAACCGCGCGGCGCAGCTCGACGTCCCCATCCTCGACACCGTGTACATCACGCGCATCCTCGTCCGCGACAACGCGGTCTTCGGTGCGTACGGGTTCGACCTGACCGATGGCAGCCGCTACGTCATCCACGCCGACGCGGTGATCCTGGCCGCCGGCGGCCACACCCGGATCTGGCGGCGCACCTCCTCCCGGAGGGACGAGAACACCGGCGACTCCTTCCGCCTGGCGGTCCTGGCGGGCTGCCGTATCCGCGACCCCGAGCTGGTGCAGTTCCACCCCTCCGGTCTCATCGCACCCGAGAACGCCGCCGGCACCCTCGTCTCCGAAGCGGCACGGGGCGAGGGTGGAATCCTGCGCAACCAGCTCGGCGAACGGTTCATGTCCCGGTACGACCCGGAGCGGATGGAGTTGTCCACGCGCGACCGCATCGCCCTGGCGGCCTACACGGAGATCAAGGAAGGCCGCGGGACTCCGGGCGGCGGCGTCTGGCTCGATGTGTCGCATCTGCCGCGCGAGACGATCATGACGCGGTTGCCGCGCGTCTACCAGACGCTTCTGGAGCTGCAGATGCTCGACATCACCAAGGACCCGATCGAGATCGCGCCGACCGCGCACTACTCGATGGGCGGGGTCTGGGTGCGGCCCGAGGACCACGGCACGGGCGTCGGCGGCCTGTACGCGATCGGGGAGGCGGCCAGCGGCCTGCACGGCGCCAACCGCCTCGGCGGCAACTCCCTCATCGAACTCCTGGTCTTCGGCCGCATCGTCGGGCAGGCGGCGGCCGAGTACTCCGCGGGCCTCGACGCCCAGCGCCGCTCGGCCGACGCGCTCGACGCGGCACGGGCGGAGGTGGACAACCTCCTGGCCGCCGACGGCCCCGAGAACGTGCGCTCACTGCAGCGCGCCCTGCGCGACATCATGACCGAGTACGCCGGCGTGGTGCGCGACGAGAGCGGTCTGCGCAAAGGCCTCGCCGAACTCGCCGCGGCGCAGGCGCGCATCGCCGACGTCGGCGTGCATCCGGACATCGCCGGCTTCCAGGACCTGGCCCACGCCTTCGACCTGAAGTCGGCGGCGCTCGCCGCCCGCGCGACGATCGAGACCGCGCTGGAACGTCGCGAGACCCGCGGCTGCCACAACCGCTCCGACTACCCCGAGCTCGACCCCGCACTGCAGGTCAACCTCGTGTGGTCCGGCCCGGGATCGGTGGAGCGGGAGGCCATCCCGCCGATTCCGGGCGAGATCGCGGCGCTCATGCGCGAGGTTTCAACCGTCGGCAAACTCGTCGAGTAACGATCAACCACCAGCCTGCCGGAAAGCGGGCCCGTCACCGCGCTGCTGCACCACGCCACCTGCCCAGTGGCGATCGTCCCCGTCCACCCGTAGGCCCCGGCGCGCCACACGATCATGTGGCGCGCCCGGCCCCTTCCGCGCGCCGCAGGACAGTGTTTGCGCTCTGCCGGTGCGCCACTCGGATTCCCAACGTTCTGCGAGGGAAGTCACCGAGAGGTCGGCGAGGAAACACCGGACCACGACGGCGACCACGGGCAAGGCCCGTCGCCTCTCGCCGTCCACCCGACCCGGGCAGCCGGTGACCCAGTCTCACGAACAAAAAGGGAAGAACCATATGAGCAAGCACATCCTGGAGTCGGCGGCGCAGGAGCTCGCCGAAGCGACCTCCAAGCCTCCGTTCCTGTACGAGCTCGGGGTCGACGGCGCCCGCAAGGTGCTGGACGACCTGCAGGCCGCCCCGGTCGCCAAGCCCGGCGTGGACGAGAAGTGGATCACTGTCCCGGCCGAGGCCGGCGACGTGCGGGTACGGATCGTCAAGCCCGCCGGAGCGGCCGGGACGCTCCCTGCCGTCCTGTACGTGCACGGCGGCGGCTGGGTGCTGGGCAACGCCGGCACCCACGACCGCCTCGTCAGCGAACTTGCCGTCGGCGCGGGAGCGGCGGTGATCTTCGTGGAGTACGACCGCTCGCCCGAGGTCCGCTACCCGGTCGCGATCGAGCAGGCCTACGCCACCGCCCAGTGGATCACCCGGGACGGCGCCGAGGAGGGCCTGGACGCCTCCCGGCTGGCGGTGGCCGGGGACTCGGTCGGCGGCAACATGACCGCAGCCCTGACCATCCTGGCCAAGCGGCGCGGCGACGTGACCTTCGTGCACCAGTCGCTGTACTACCCGGTCACCGACGCCGCCCAGGACACCGGTAGCTACCGCGAGTTCGCCGACGGCCCGTACCTGACCGCCAACGCGATGGCCTGGTTCTGGGACGCCTACACCACCGACCCCGCCCAGCGCGCCGAGATCACCGCCTCACCGCTGCGCGCCACCCTCGACGACCTGGCCGGCCTGCCGCCAGCGTTCGTCATCGTCGACGAGAACGACGTGCTGCGCGACGAAGGCGAGGCCTACGCCCGCAAGCTGACCGCGGCCGGCGTGCCGACCACCAGCGTCCGCTACAACGGCACCCTGCACGACTTCATGATGCTCAACCCGCTCTGCGGCACCCGCGCCGCGCGCGCCGCGACCGCGCAGGCCATCGAGGTCCTCAAGACCGCCTTGAACACCGGAAAGGCCGACTCATGAGTGAGCAGCCCGTCATCGTCCTGGTCCACGGCGCCTTCGCCGAGTCGGCGAGCTGGAACCGCGTCATCCAGCGCCTGCACGGCCACGGGCGCACCGCCGTCGCCGCGGCCAACCCGCTGCGCAGCGTCGAGGGCGACGCCGCCTACGTGCGCGACTTGATCACCGGCATCGGCCGCCCGGTCATCCTGGTCGGCCACTCCTACGGCGGCATGGTCATCACCCAGGCCGCGGCCGGCGACCCGAACGTCCGCGCCCTGGTCTACGTCGCCGCCTTCGCCCCCGCACCCGGCGAGAGCGCGCTCCTGCTGTCCGGGAAGTTCGAGGGCAGCACCCTGGGCGCCGCGCTGGAGGCCTACCCGGTCGCCTCCGGCGGCAACGAGTTCCGCATCGCCGAGGACAAGTTCCACTACCAGTTCTGCGCCGACCTCGACGCCGGCGAGGCCGCCCTGATGGCCGCCACCCAGCGGCCGGTGACCGAGCAGGCCCTGACCGACGGGCTGACGGTGGACGAGCCCGCCTGGCGCGCCACACCGTCCTGGTTCGTCCACGGCGAGCGCGACCTCAACATCCCGGCCGCGGCGCTGCGGTTCATGGCCGAACGCGCCGGCTCACGAGGAACCCAGGAGGTCATCGGCGCCTCGCATGCGATCGCGGCGTCCCAGCCCGACGCCGTGGTCGCCGCCGTCCTCGACGCCGTCGGCCACGTACAGGGCTGAACGGAGCTCGTCCTGCCGGTCTCGGCGGCTCTCGCCGGGGCCGGCAGGAAGCCGGGCTGCCGCGAGGTCAGGACACGGCCGGCTCCCCTGCGCCCATGGTCATGGGCGGTCAGTCGGCGAGCTTGGGCAGCACGGCCTCTGCGTCCGCCGCCCCGATCTCGATGCCGAGGTGGTCGCGCAGGGTCGCCATCAGCTCCTCCGCGGTCCTCACCGGGAGATCCTCTAGGCGGATCCGCTCCCCGGCGGTGGTCCGCTGGACGAGCACATGGTGCCGGAACGGCGACTGCGGATACTCCGAGACGTAGAAGTTGGCCACCTCGAAGTCGCTCGGATAGTGCGGCTCGTCGGGGCGCAGGGCGTACAGCTCCGTTTCGTCCGAAGGCGGCCCCGCGTGCAGGACCCAGAAGTCGCCGTCACGGCCCAGCCGCCACCGCCACGGCCCCGATTCCAGTGTGGCGCCGTCCTCGAACGGCATCGGCTCCACCAACCCTTCACCCCCGAACCCGACGTCAGCGAGCCACGTCAGCCCGTCCGCCGCCACGGTGAGCGTGGCGTGCGAGCGGGGCAGATGGTACCGGCCGAGCCGGATCCGGGCCAGGTGGCGGGTCACGGTGAAGCCGAGGCGTTCGAGCGCGGCCGCGAACAGCAGGTTCTGTTCGTGGCAGTAGCCGCCGCGCCCGCCCGTCACCATCTTGTCCTGCAGGCTGCCGAGGTCGAGTCGCACGCCGCGGCCGAGGAGCACGTCCAGGTTCTCGAAGGGGATGGCCTGGACGTGTGCCAGGTGCACGGCGCGCAGCGTCGCGGCCGTCGCGGCGAGCGGGCCGTCGTAGCCGATCCTGGTCAGGTACGCGTCCAGGTCGATTTTCTCCATCTCCCACGTCATGTGATCAACAATGACGGGTACGACGGCCCGCGCGCATCACGTATTCACGGGATGAGCGGCGTTCGCCGATACTTACGGCTTGGCGGACAAGACCATCCTGATGGCGAAATTGCGGTAACCGCCGCGTTCGAAGGCCCGAGCCATCGGCACGTTTCCCCTGTCCGTGTCGGCCACGATCCGCCGCACACCACGCTCGAAGTGGAAGCGGGTGATCTCGGCGAGCAGGTCGTCGACGTACCCGTGGCCGCGGTGCTCGGGCACCACGCCGAGGTAGCCCACCACGGGCGAGGCGTCGTTGGCCGACGGCAGCGCGACCCCGGCCAGGTCGCCGTCCTTCGTGTACGCCAGCCGCCACCACGACCGGTCCCCCGGCATCGACTTGTAGATGTCGACGTCCTCGCGCGCCTGCGTCTCCGGGTCCATGGTGAGCAGCCCCTGCCGCGTGTCGTAGTCGAGCGAGCCCTCCGCCACCCGCCGGAACGCCGCGACGAACGCCTCGTCGTCGTCATCCCCGCGGAACACGAGCCGCTCCGACGGCTCGGGCACGGGCTCATCGGCCGTCCACTCGTACCCCAGGCGCTCCAGCTCCTCCGTCAGCCCGGCGCGGCCGGCGGCCTCCCACCGCCAGGCGATCGCCGCCGTGGCCTTCGGGTCGTCCCGCCAGCCGTTGGAGAGGAACACGTGGTACGCGGGCCGCTCCCCGGACGCGGCGAACGCGTGCCGGAGCAACTCGGCCGCCAGGCCCACACGGTCGTCGACAGATGGATGGACGTACAGGCAGTCCATCGCGAGCGGCGGTTTGTCACCGCCGGAGAAGCCCCACCAGACGGCGCGGGCCAGGATCCGATCGCCGTCCTCGGCGATCCAGATGCGGTCGTAACGGTAGTTGCCGCTTTCGAGAAAGGACAACAGGCGGTCGGGATGGGCCCAGCTGATGGACTC
Source organism: Nonomuraea turkmeniaca (assembly GCF_005889735.1). Taxonomy (GTDB): domain Bacteria; phylum Actinomycetota; class Actinomycetes; order Streptosporangiales; family Streptosporangiaceae; genus Nonomuraea; species Nonomuraea turkmeniaca. Next base: position 33,334 of record NZ_VCKY01000061.1, on the reverse strand, counting down.
GTCGACGACGCAGCCGAGGAGACGGTCTAGATCGCTCTCGACCGCGGTACGGAAATGCACGATTCCTCCGAGAAGTAGAAGCGGGCGCGACGAGCGCCCGGGGCAAAACCGGACATCTCAGCGCCTCCTTTCTTCCGACTTTTCGGCGTCCGCGTGCACTCTAGCGGAATTATCGCGAAAGGATGGGCTCGTGAGGTCCTACGACGACGACACGCTGCCCCTACAGCCTCCGATCCGGCTGCCCGACGAGGCCACGCTGGCCGCGGCCGTACGCGCCGCCCCGCTGGCCGAGGAGCTCGAACCCGAGGGCGACGACACGGAGGTGCTGGCCGCCTGGGCGGATCACTGCCGGGAGCGGCTGGCCGCCGACGAGGGCCTGCTGCTGGAGCTCCTCCGGTTGTTCCTGTCGCGCGAGCCGGCCCAGGGCGACATTCCCGGGACGCTGTCCGGGCTCGGGCTGGTACGCCAGGCGGAGCCGTACACGCTGAGCTGGCTCGGCCTGTGGACGGCGCGGCTGATCATCGCGGACACCACGGGCCAGGAGATCCCCGTCATGGGGTCGCTCGCGGACGGCGACGCGGCGGCGCTGCTGCACGGACTGCGCTCCTATCCGGAGGCAGAGCGCGGCGAGGAGCTGGCGGGGTGGCTCAAGGGCAGGGACGCGGACGCGGCCGCGACGGAGATCGCCTCGGCGCTGGCCACGGTGAGCCCGCTGAGCCGGGCCGTCGGCGTGGAGCTGCTGTGGTCGGACTCGGGCACGTCGGGCTTCGGCGACGAGGGCCGGCTGGCGCTCTCCCGGCTGCTGGAGGAGCCGAAGCTGGGCGCGGTGATCGCGGCCAGGACCGGGCGCGAGGATCGGCAGCCGGTGCCCGAGGAGATCGCGTGGGTCCTGGTGGACATGGCGGCGGCGCTGCTGGAGTTCGGGGACGAGCCGGGCGAGGTGATCAACTCCATCGCCATGGGGATGAACTCCGAGGAGCAGACGAACACGATCGCGATGCTGGCGTTCGGGGACCATCCGTGGACGGGGCGGGTTCTGCAGGTGTTCATCGACCACCATCCGGACGAACGGGTCGCCGCCGCGGCCCGCAAGGCGCTGCGGCGGCTGCGTGGCCTGGCCGACCTCCGCGCCTGACCGGTCTCGTCCAGACGGCGTCCCGGTAGAGTCGACTCGGTGACGAACCATACGATCTCCCCGCAGAACGGCATCCTGGGTGAGGCGTTCGCCTGTGACTGCGGTGTGCTGCTCGGCGGCCGCATGACGGCCGAGCTGCACGCCGCCGAGAACGGCCTGTGCTCGGCCTGCCTCGGCTCGGCCGAGGAGCAGATGGCACCGGGCCTGGCGCGCGGCTGCTCGGCCTGCGCGGGAAGCGGGCGGCGCAAAAGGCAGATCACCTGGCAGCTGGCGTACGCGGAGGCCGAGAATCTGATCACGCTGAGCGTGGTGCGCGGGATCGTGGCCGGCGTCGACGGCCCCTTCCGCCTGTCGGAGATCGCCGACACGGTGCGAGCGGGTCTCGGGCTGCCCGGCGGACGGCTGCCGGTCGGGCCGCGGGTCCGCGATCTGCTGCTGCAGTTGCAGGCGGCGGGCGAGATCACCATGCTGTCGGCGCCTGACGAGATGGTCGGCGCCGATATGGTCCTCTATCGCGACCCGCAGTGGCAGCGGGCCCGCACCCTGGGAATCTGACCCTTCAGGCGCGGCAGACGATCTCGCCGTGCAGGATGGACAACCACCCGTCCCCGGCCGCCGCCCACTCCAGCCACCCGTCCGAGATCCGCCGCAGGTCGGCCTCCGTGGCGGCGCCGCTCGCCAGGGCCTGCTCGGCCATGGAGGAACGCAGGATCCGCTCGGCCCACATGCCGGCCCACCAGGCGCGGTCTTCCGGCGTGGCGAAGCACCAGGTGGACGAGGTGGCGGTGACGTCCTCGAAGCCCGCGGCCCGCGCCCATGACAGCAGCCGCCGGCCGGCGTCCGGCTCGCCCCCGTTGGCCCGCGCGATCTTCTGGTACAGCGCCAGCCACTCATCCAGCTCCGGCACCCGCGGATACCAGGTGAACGCGGCGTAGTCGCTGTCACGCACCCCCACGTACCCGGTGGGCTTGGTCACCCGGCGCATCTCGCGCAGCGCCCGCACCGGGTCGCCGACATGTTGCAGCACCTGGTGGGCGTGGACCACGCAGAAGGTGTCGTCGGCGTACGGCAGGTCGTGCACGTCGGCGACGGCGAAGTCCACGTTGTCCAGTCCCCTGGCGGCCACCTCGGTCTTCGCCAGCTCCAGCGCCTCGGCGGCGACCTCGGACGCCGTCACGTGCCCGACCAGGCCGGCCAGATCGGCGGTGATCGTGCCGGGCCCGCTGCCCACGTCCAGGAGCGTCATGTGCGGCTTCAGGTGCGGCAGCAGGTACGCGGCCGAGTTCTGCGCGGTGCGCCAGCGGTGCGAGCGCAGCACGGACTCGTGGTGGCCATGCGTGTAGACGGCGTCCATCGTCGAACTCCTTCGTTGCCCCATGCGGTCACTCTAGTGCTCATCTCACCATTCAAGAGAGAATGTCTTGTTATATGAGACAGTAGACTTGCTGCGACAGTTCGCGATGTCGAGAAAGGCGTTGGTCGTGGGAGAAGTCCGGCCGATCGTGCATGTGGGCGACCCCGTGCTGCATCACCCGTGCGAGCCGGTCACCCGGTTCGACGACGAGCTGGCGGCGCTGGTGGCGGACATGTTCGCGAGCATGTACGCGGCGGAGGGCGTGGGCCTGGCCGCCAACCAGATCGGCGTGCCGCTGCGCGTGTTCGTCTACGACTGCCCGGACGCGGACGGCGAGCATCACAAGGGCGTGGTCGTCAACCCCACGCTGGAGCTGCCAGAGGTCGGCGAGCGCCACCTCGATCCCGACGACGAGGGATGCTTGTCGGTGCCCGGCCAGTACGCGCCGCTCCCCCGCCCGGACCACGCCACCGTGCACGGCTACGACGCCACCGGACAGCCGGTCACGGTCGAGGGCACCGGCCTGCTGGCGCGCTGCCTGCAACACGAGACCGACCACCTCGACGGCCACCTCTACATCGACCGCCTCCCCGCCAAACGCCGCAAGCAAGTGCTGGCCGCCTACCGCGAGTCACACCCCTCCGCCATAGCGGACAAATCACCGCTATAGTGGAGGAATGGATGGCGAGGGGGTCCTGTCCACCGGCCTGTCGATGGCCGAGCTGGGACAGCGGATTCGCGGCGAGCGGCGGGCGCGCGGCTTGTCGATCGAGCGCCTGGCCGAGCTGAGCCGCATCAGCAGGAGCATGGTGTCGGACGTCGAACGCGGCGCCAAGACACCGACCGTGCTGGTGCTCGACCGGCTGGCCACGGCGCTCGGCACCTCGATCGGGCGGCTGCTCGACGAGCCGGCGCACGGCGCGATGCGGGTGCTGCGGCACGGCGAGCAGCGGGTGCTGCGTGACCCGTCGGGCTGGGAGCGGCGGGTGTTGTCGCCGGTGCTCGGTGACGTGGAGTTCGAGTTCATGCGCACGACCATCGGGCCGGGCGTGGACGCGGGCGAGTTCGAGCCGCACGCGCCGGGGTCGCGGGAGTACCTCGCGGTGGAGCACGGCAGCCTGCGACTGACCATCAACGGCAGGCCGTACGTGCTCGAGCAAGGGGACGCGGCCTACTACCCGGGCGACTGCCGCCACGCCTTCGCCAACGACGGCGCCGCCGACTGCGTGTACTACCTGGCCATGGAGCTGGGCGGCGCCGGGCATCACGAACCACGGAAGGAATCGCTCGATGATTGACCCGCGCCCGGCGAACGGCACCGACGGAGAGGACCTGCGGGTGACCGGGGCCAAGGCGGCCACGATCGTGGCCGGGCACCTCGCGGGCCTCGCCGCCCGGCCGGTCTGGCAGCCGGTGCCGGCCGCGGAGCGCGCCTGGCTGACCGACCAGCAGCTGCCCGAGGCCGGGCGCGCGCTGGACGACCTGCTCGAGGACGCCCGCACGCACGTGCTGCCCCACCCGATGGGCAACGGCCACCCCCGCTTCTTCGGCTGGGTGAACTCCCCGCCCAACCCGGCGGGCGTGCTCGTCGAGCCGCTGGCCGCCGCGTTCAACCCGAGCTGCGCCGGCGGCGACCACGCCGGGCCGCACCTGGAGCGGGCGGTGGTGCGCTGGCTGGCCGAGCTCGTCGCCTTCCCGCACCCGCCTGGAGGCGGGCTGCTGACCAGCGGGGCGTCGATGGCCACGGTGATCTGCCTGGCCGCCGCCCGCCAGCGGGCCGCGCTCGCCGACGGCTGGGACGCCCGGGAGGAGGGGCTGTCCGGCCGGCCGCCCATGGTCCTGTACGTCACCGAAGAGGGCCACAGCTGCCTGCACAAGGCCGCCCAGTTGCTCGGCCTGGGAGCACGGCACGTGCGCGCGGTGCCGGTGGACGCCGCGTACCGGATGGACGTGGGCGCCCTGCGCGCCATGGTGGCCGAGGACCTCGCCGCGGGGCTGCGGCCGTTCTGCGTGGCGGGCAGCGCGGGCACCGTCAACTCCGGCGCCGTCGACCCGCTCGGTGAGATCGCCGACGTGGCCGCCGAGCACGGGCTCTGGTTCCACGTGGACGGCGCGTACGGCGCGCTCGGCATCCTGGCGGACGGCGCCGCGCCGCACTACGCGGGCCTGGACCGGGCCGACTCCCTCGCGCTGGACCCGCACAAGTGGCTCGGAGTTCCGGTGGGCTGCGGTTGCGCCCTGCTGCGCGACCCGGGGGCCGCGCGGGCCGCGTTCAGCCTGGTGCCGTCGTACCTGATCGACGACAACGCCGGCGAGCTGGGCTGGTTCGCCGAGTACGGGCCCGAGCAGACCCGCCCGTTCCGCGCGTTGAAGACCTGGGCCACCATGTCGCACCTCGGGCGCTCCGGCATCACGAGCCTGGTGAACCACACGGCGGGCCTGGCCCGCAGGCTGGCCGCCATGGTCGAGGAGTCCGCCGACTTCGAACTGCTCGCCCCGGTGACCACGTCGATCACGGCCTTCCGCTACCGCCCGCACCCCGGCGACGGGCTGGACACGCTCAACCGGGCGATCCCCGGCGCGGTGCAGGCGCGCGGGAACGCCTTCCTCACCGGCACCCGGCTCGGCGGCAGCGACGCGCTGCGGGCCTGCTTCCTGCATCCGGACACCACCGAGCATGATCTGGCCGTGCTGCTCGACGAGATCCGCCTGGCGGCCAAGACCCTGCGGACGTGAATCGCTCATTCGCCCGGGTAGGGGGTCGGCCGGACCGACCTACAGGAGGATTCCCATGGCGAAGACCGTGGCAGACGTGATGACCAGCCACCCGGCGACGGTCGAGGGCGACCAGCCGGTGTCGGTCGCCGCCGCCCTGATGCGCGAGAACGACGCCGGCGCCGTGATCGTCAACGACAACGGCCGCATGGCCGGCATCGTCACCGACCGCGACATCGCGGTGCGCGTGGTGGCCGACGAGAAGGGCCCGCAGACGCCGGTCCGCGAGGCCTGCAGCCCGTCCGTCGAGGCCGTCGGCCCCGACACCAGCATCGACCAGGCCGTGCAGCTCATGCGCTCGCACGCCGTGCGGCGCCTGCCGGTGGTCGAGGACGGCCGCGCCGTCGGCATCGTCAGCCTCGGCGACCTCGCGATCGAACGCGACCCGAACTCGGCGCTCGGCGACATTTCGGCGGCCGAGGGCAACCGGTAACGTGGCCGCGTGGTCACGGTCGACGATGTACGACAGTTCGCGCGCACGCTCCCGCGCTCCTCGGAGCACCTCATCAGGGACCGGGTGAAGTTCCGAGTCGGCAAGATCGTCTACGTGGCGTTCTCGCGGGACGAGACGCTCATGGGCTTCGGGTTCCCCAAGGAGGAACGCGAGGCGCTGGTGGCGGCAGAGCCGGACAAGTTCCTCATGCCGAGGGAGTCGGACCTGCGCTTCAACTGGGTGGTGGCCCGCATGTCCGCACTCGACGCCGCGGAGATGCGTGAGCTGGTGCTGGAGGCCTGGCGGATGTGCGTGCCGAAGAAGGTGCGGCTGGAGCAGCAGCTGGCCGCCGAACGCGCCCGCCCCTGAGCTGATGCCCAGCGCTGGGCTCAGGCGAGCCGGTCGACGCCGAGGGCGCTGATCAGCAGGCGTTCCTTGCGGTTGCCGAGCAGGCGGGCCGTCCAGTCGACGAATCCGCCGTCGCCGACCTCCAGCCCGCCGCCGTAGATCTTGTAGCAGAGGCCGGTGTAGTAACCCCGGCCGCTCTCCCTGTCCGGGTCGGGTTTCGCGTCGAGCGGTGCGGCCACGCGCTCGAAGCGTCCGTCCAGGACCGTGACCCGCGCCTCGGGGTCCGGGATCCCGCAGGCGCGTACGGCCTCGGCGAGGATCGCCAGGTGCTCGGCCGCGTGCCGGCGTTCGAACGCCAGGTCGCCGGTGTCGCGGCCCGCCGTCACCAGGGCGAACAGGGTGAAATGGGCGTAGAACGCGGCGCCTTCGAAGCGCTGGGCGCGGGTGACGCGTTGCAGCGCCGCCAGTCGTACCGGCTCCGGCCCGGCGGCGGCGCGGCGGCGCTGCGCCGCCTCCAGGGCGAGCGCGTTGGTGGGGTCGGCGGCGACCTCGCTGTTCCTGACGGTGGAGACGACCTTGTTCTGGTCCACCGGGCCGAGCGCCGAGCAGGCCCCGAGCGGGGCCACCGGGGCGAGCGTGACCACCTCGACGCCATCGGGCAGCGCCGACAACACGGCGTCCTCCGCGCGCCGCAGTCTGCCGAACGGGACAGGGGCGGGGGCGACGAAGCGGTCTTGGCCGTAGCGGCGCAGCACGTCGGCCGGGGACAGCGCCCGGGCGCGGCGGCGCATCACCTCCAGCAGCAGCGTGGTCAGGTCGGCGCCGGACAGGCGCTCGGCCAGGACGTCGAGGATCTCGGGTCCGCCCGCCTGCCTGAGCACCCGGTCCAGCGCGGTCGCTCGCTCCGTCATCCCCCACCCCTATCACGGCGATTCCCGGCGACGCCCGTCATTTTCGGACCGCCGGGAGCGCCGTTTGTGGCGAGGGCGTCACCAGTTGGCCGGCTCCGCGAGCGCGTAGGAGGAGGCGATTCTGGCGTGATCGTGGTAGATCGACAGGACGCTCTGCCCGCTCGGCGTGCCCTCACGCCAGCCGGTGCAGTAGATGCCCGACGACCATCGGATGGTCTGCGATGTCTTGGGCAACACCGTGACTCCGGTACGGCTCCACGTCTTCTGCCCGTTGACCCAGACCTCGAAGGCGCCGTCGGTGGCGTGGAACTTCAGACGGGTGACGATCCTGATCCACGTCCCCCGCAGGTTCGTGATCTTCCCGAGGGTGGCGGAGAAGCCACCGGAGCCGCCGAGCCTGAGCTCGTCGTTCTGCACGAACATCAGCTCCCAGGGTCCTTCGGGGTCCTCGGGCGACCACTGCTGGAAGGTGACGTTCTGGTTGTGGAACTGCCAGGTCGGCGGCAGGTAGATGGCCTGGCCGTAGTAGCGGTCCTGGCCCACGGCCTGGGTGCGGTGCTGGATGGTCTCGGAGTGGTATCCGCCGCCCTCGTTGACGTAGGTCTGCCTGGCCTCGATGGCGGTGCTCCCCTTGTAGACGGGGCTGCCGACCGTGCGCAGCACGCCCTGCTTCTGCGGTTTCTGCGGGAAGCCGTTCCAGCCGGTCAGAGTCCCGGTGTCCTGGAAGTACACCCCGGCGGGGAGATCGGCCAGGGGCCTGGCCCACTTCTGGTTCGCCCCGGTCGTGCAGGTCTGGATCTTCACCTCGGTGCCGTTGGGGCTGACGCCGCCGCCGGTGACGTCCAGGCACAGGCCTGAGTGGTGGCTGGAGATCGTCCCGTTGGCGTTGAGCGTCCACTTCTGGTTGGTGGCCCCCGTACAGTTCCAGGTCTGCACGGCGGTCCCGGGCGCGGTGCCGCGGCCCTGGACGTCCAGGCATTTGACGTCGCTGCCGCTGTAGACGCGCAACTCCTGGGCGTCGGTGTAGGTCCACTCCTGGTTGGGCTTGCCGTTGCAGTCCCACACGATGGCCTTGGCACCGCGTTCGGTGCTGGCGCTCTGGACCGTCAGGCAGCGCAGGGAGGCCTGACCGACCAGGGTCACGGGGGGTTCGGCGGCGGCGGCCGGGACGGCGGGGGCCAGAGCCGCGAGCAGTCCTAAGACGATGATGACCTCTCGTCGGAGCATGTGATCCTCTTTTCGCTGGGGGTTCTGGTCGGCGAGTATCACAGCCCTTCAACTCTTAGTAAAGTTTCCTTAGCAATATTTGAGGTCTCACCTCAAGGACCGATTGGCTGATCGACGGCTCATGGACCAGACGACCCACCGAGAGATTCCGACACGTAAAGGTCGGGTGCGCTCCTGGCCAGGGGCGGCATGGATCCGCTCAGAACACTACGAGACGCTGCGGTAGAGGTCTCTGGCCAGGGAGGTGATGCGCTTGGTGGAGCCGCTCCACGTGCTGCCCGCGGGGTGGGCCGTCAGCAACGCCATCACGTACCGCTCCCCCTTGCCCACCAGGCCGGTCGTGTACAGCACGGGACGGCCGTAGTCGGGCACGCCCGAGCCGACGGCGCGCTGGCTGATCCACGAGATGGGCGCGCTCTTCGCCCGTGCGTCGCACCTGATCGGCGGGGTCGTGCCGAACCCTGACCAGCCCTGCTTGACCGCCCACGGCCGGGTCAGCGCATCCGGGATGCCGAAGGTCTGGTCGAAGCCGTCGGTGCCGCACGGCGTGGCCTTGCGCAGGTGGCCGAGGATGGTGTCCCTGACCCGGGCGTCGGCGGCGTCCAGCAGGTAGCGGTAGGTGCGGACGATGTCGTACGCGCTCAGCGAGCTGTAACCCCAGAAGCCGGGCTTGGACGCGGGCGGCGGCGCGGTATCGGCCAGGCGGAGCTTGCGGGCCATACGTACGATGATCTGCCCCTTGCCGCCCCGGTCCCAGAACGCCGAGGCGGCGTCGTCGTCGCTGGAGCGCAGCATGACCTTCAGCAACTTCGCGTCGGCGGCGGGCACGCTCTTGCGCCGCTCCAGGTAGTCGATCGCGATGAGGATCTTGACGACGGACGCCGAGCGGTATTTGCGGTGCGCGTTGCGCACGGCCACGACCTTGCCCGTCTGCCGGTCGAACACCACCCACGCCGCCGTAGTGCCCGCCGGCACACGGGGTGGCGCCGCGGCGGCATGAGCGGGCGCGGCGAGCGCGGCGACGACGAGGGGCACTACGGCCAAGGGCTTCATTCGCACGCGCCTATAACTACCAGATTCATCCATCTCCCTCTTGACCGTCCAACAGAAGCGGGTATAAACACAGATGAAACCAACTCGAAACGGCGGTGAATCAACATCATGTACGCCGAGGAGCGGCAGCAGGAGATCCTGCGGAGAGCGCGTGCCACGGGCCGCGTCGACGTGGTGACGCTGGCCGCCGAGCTCGACGTGACCACCGAGACGATCCGCCGCGACCTGACCTCGCTGGAGCGGGCGGGCGTGCTGCGCCGCGTGCACGGCGGCGCGATCCCCGTGGAGCGGCTGGGGTTCGAGCCCGCGCTGGCCGCCCGCGACGAGGTGATGACGGCCGAGAAGGAGCGCATCGCCAAGGCGGCGCTGGCTGAGCTGCCCGAGGACGGATCGGTGATCATCGACGCGGGCACCACCACGGGCCGGCTGGTCCAGGTGTTGCCCGCCGACCGGGAGCTGACCGTCGTGGTGAACTCACCGCCCCTGGCCACGGTGCTGGCCGCCCGCCCCAACCTGCACGTGATCATGCTGGGCGGCCGGCTGCGCGGCAAGACGCTCGCCACGGTCGACGACTGGGCGTTGCGCCCGCTGGCCGACCTCAACGTGGACGTGGCGTTCATGGGCACCAACGGCTGCTCCCCCACCAGGGGCCTGACCACGCCGGACCCGGCCGAGGCGGCGATCAAGCGGGCCATGGTCAACGCCGCGCAGCGCAGCGTGTTGCTGGCCGACCACACGAAGTTCTCCAACACGTACCTGGCCACGTTCGCCGAGCTGAGCGAGATCGACGTGGTGATCAGCGACACCGGGCTCGACGTCGCACTGGCCGCCGAGGTGGCGGCGGCGGGGCCGGAGGTGATCAGGGCGTGATCCTCACCCTGACCCTCAACCCGAGCCTGGACCGCACCATCGCCATCGGCGCGCTGGACAGGGGCGCGGTCATCAGAGCCGCCGCCGCCCACCTCGACCCGGGCGGCAAGGGTGTGAACGTCTCGCGTGCGCTGCTCGCCAACGCCGTCGCGAGCAGGGCGGTGGTCCCGTTCGGCGGGGACGAGGGCAGGCAGCTCGTGCGCCTGCTCGCCGCCGAAGGGCTCGACATGGTCACCGTCCCGGTGATCGGCCCTACCAGGTCGAACGTCACGCTGGCCGAGCCCGACGGCACCATCACCAAGATCAACGAACCCGGCACGGCCCTGTCGCCCGGGGAGCTGGACACGATCGCCGAGGCGGTGCTGGCCGCCGCCCACGAGGCGGACTGGGTGGTCGCCTCCGGCAGCCTGCCGCCCGAGGTGCCCGCCGACGTCTATGCCCGGCTGTGCCGCAGGTTCGCCGGAGCGGGCATCCTCGTCGCCGTCGACACCAGCGGACCGGCGCTGGCCTGCGCGCTCGGCGCGGCCCCCGCCCTGGTCAAGCCGAACGCCGAGGAGCTGGCCGCGGCCACCGGCATGCCCATCCGCCGCCTGGGCGACGTGGTGGAGGCCGCGGGCAAGCTGCGGGCCGCGGGCGCGCGCACGGTGCTGGCCAGCCTCGGCGCGGACGGCGCGGTGCTCGTCGAGGACACCGGCATCTGGTACGGCGAGGCGCCGGTGACCGAGCCGCGCAGCTCCGTCGGCGCGGGAGACGCCATGCTCGCCGGCTTCCTCGCCGGCGGCGGGCATGGCCCGGACGCCCTCGCGCAGGCGCTGGCCTGGGGCGCCGCCGCCGTACGCCTGCCCGGCAGCCGCATGCCCGGCCCTGCCGACATCGACCCGGGCTGCGTGGCCGTCGGCCCGCCCGACCCGGCTCGCCTGCTCTCCTCCACCCCGCCCGCACCCGCTCCGCTCCCGTAGTCCCGGCGACAACGGCTGAACCACTGCTCAACCCCCCGAAGGAGCAAGCCCATGGCCGACACTTACACACCCCCGGTCACCGGAACCGGCGTCAAGGCCACCATCCAGCGCATCGGCGGCCATCTGGCCGGCATGATCATGCCGAACATCGGCGCGTTCATCGCCTGGGGCCTGATCACGGCGCTGTTCATCCCGACCGGCTGGCTGCCGAACGAGACGCTCGCGAAGATGGTCGGCCCCATCATCTCGACCCTGCTGCCGGTCCTCATCGCCTACACCGGCGGCCGGATGGTGCACGGGCAGCGCGGCGCGGTCGTCGGCGCGGTGGCGGTGATGGGCGTCGTGGTGGGCACCGAGGCCCCGATGTTCCTCGGCGCCATGATCATCGGCCCACTCACCGCCTTGATCCTGAAATATGTGGACAAGTTCACGGAGGCGCGGACCAAGGCCGGGTTCGAGATGCTGGTGGACAACTTCTCCGCCGGCATCGTGGGCGGCGCGATGGCCGTCGTCGGATTCCTCGGCATCGGCCCCATCGTGCAGGCGGTCACCACGGCAGCGGGCAACGCCGTCGAGTGGCTGATCACCAACAACCTGCTGCCGGTGGCGTCGGTGCTCATCGAGCCCGCCAAGGTGCTGTTCCTGAACAACGCCATCAACCACGGCGTGCTGAGCCCGCTCGGCGTCGCGCAGGCGGCCGAGCAGGGCAAGTCGATCCTGTTCATGCTCGAGTCGAACCCCGGCCCGGGGCTGGGGCTGCTGCTGGCGTACCTGCTGTTCGGGCCGCGCGAGCTGCGGCCGAGCGCCCCCGCCGCGATGATCATCCACTTCTTCGGCGGCATCCACGAGATCTACTTCCCGTACGTGCTCATGAAGCCGCGCCTCATCGCGGCCGTCATCGCGGGCGGCGCGGCCGGGGTGTTCACGTTCATGGTCACCGGGGCCGGCCTGGTCGCCACCCCGTCGCCCGGCAGCATCTTCGCCTACCTGGCGGTCACGCCGAAGGGTGGCTGGCTGGGCTCCAGCCTCGGGATCCTCGTGGCCACGGGCGTGTCGTTCGCCGTCGCCGCGCTGCTGCTCGGCTTCGGCAGGGGCGAGAAGGCCGCCGATGAGGAAGTTTCCAGTACCGAACCCGCCACCAAGGAGGCGTAAGCCATGGACGCCAAGGACATTCGCAAGATCATCGTCGCTTGCGACGCCGGGATGGGCAGCAGCGTGATGCTCGCCTCCCAGCTGCGCAAGCAGCTCAAGGACAGCGGCGTCACCGTGGAGCACACGCCGGTCAACTCCATCCCGGACGACGCCGACGTGGTGCTGTGCCACGCCGGGCTGGCCGCCCGTGCCAGGGCCGCCGCTCCGGGGAAGGTGCTGGTGCCGTTCCAGATCTTCCTCGGCGACCCGGCCGTGACCAGGCTGGTGAACACCATCAAGAACGGCGGCACCGTCGATGCGTGACGACCTGCTCGACCCGCGGGCGGTGCTGCTGCACGAGAGCGCCCCCGACCGCGAGGCGGCCATCCGGCTCTGCGGGCGGGTGCTGGCCGAGGTGGGGGCGGTCGGGGAGCCGTACATCGAGGCGATGCTCGAACGCGAGCGGTCCATCTCCACGTACGTCGGCGAGGGCGTGGCCATCCCGCATGGGACGAACGCCTCCAAGGAGGACATCGCGCGCGACGCGATCTGCGTGGTGCGTTTCCCCGGCGGCGTGGACTGGGACGGGGAGCAGGTCACACTGTGCGTCGGCATCGCCGCCAGGGAGGGCGGGCACGTGCCGCTGCTGGCGGCGCTGGCCGAGATCCTGCTCGACCCCGACCGCGCCAAGGCGCTCCGCGAGGCCACCGAGGTCTCGCAGGTCGTCAGCTGCCTCCACCCGGAAGGAGAAGGCTTGCTCTCGTGACTTCCGGCTGGGCGCCCGGACGACCGTGGCGTCCGGGCGATGGACAGCATCGCCTATCGCCACTCCGCAGGCCTTCTCCGTCCTGAAGGACAGAGTCTCTCAGCAAAGGATCACCATGAAAGTCGCCAGATTCCACGCCCCGGGCGACATCAGGATCGAGGACGCGCCCGAGCCCGTCGCCGGGCCCGGCGAGCTGAAGATCCGGATACGCAACTGCTCGACCTGCGGCACCGACGCCAAGATCTACAGGTTCGGGCACCACCACATCAGGCCGCCGCGGGTGATGGGCCACGAGATCGCCGGCGAGGTCGTGGACACGGGCGCCCGCGTGCAGGTGATCGCCGCGATCCCGTGCGGCGCGTGCGCCGAGTGCCGGCGCGGCCGGCAGACGGTCTGCCCCCATCAGGAGTCGATGGGCTACCACTACGACGGCGGCTTCGCCGAGTACATGATCGTCCCGGCGAAGGTCCTGGCCGTCAACGGCGTCAACGCCATCCCGTCCGGCGTCGGGTACGCGGAGGCCTCCGTCGCCGAGCCCCTGGCCTGCGTGCTCAACGGGCAGGAGCTGGCGGGCGTCGGCGTGGGCGACGACGTGGTGGTCATGGGCGCCGGCCCGATCGGCTGCCTGCACGTACGCCTCGCGCGGGCGCGCGGCGCGGCCCGCGTGTTCCTCGTGGACGTCAACGCGCAGCGCCTGTCGATGGCCGCCGAGCTGGTACGCCCGGACGCGGCCATCGACGCCGACCCCGTCGAGCAGGTGCTCAAGCTGACCGGCGGACGGGGCGCCGACGTGGTGATCACTGCGGCGGCGTCGGGGGCGGCGCAGGAGCAGGCGGTGCGGATGGCCGCCCGGCAGGGCCGGATCAGCTTCTTCGGCGGTCTGCCCAAGGACGACCCGATCATCGAGCTGGACTCCAACCTGGTGCACTACCGCGAGCTGACGATCGTCGGCGCGAACGGCTCCAGCCCCGCCCACAACGCCTCGGCGCTGCGGCTGGTGGCCGAGGGGTCCGTCGTGGTGTCCGACCTGATCACTCACCGGCTGCCGCTGCCCCAGGTGCTCGACGGGATCGACCTCGTCAGCCGGGGCGCGGCCATCAAGGTCACCATCGAACCGTAGGGAGACGCTCAGATGGCACATCGAACGGTCGCCGTGGCCTCGGCCAGCGGCCTGCACGCCCGGCCCGCCAAGCTGTTCGTCCAGGAGGCGGTGCGGCTCGGGGTGCCGGTGACGGTGCGGCTCGGCGAGAAGGCCGTGCCGGCCAAGAGCATGCTGGGGGTGTTGTCGCTGGGGGCCGTCCAGGGGACGGAGGTGACGCTGGAAGCGGACGGGCCGGGGGCCGAGGAGGCGCTGGACGCGCTGGTGTCGCTGCTCTCGCGCGACCTGGACGCGGAGGAGGCCCTCGATGCCTGACACCCCGCCCGGCACCCGTCCTGACCACGGCCCCTGGACGGGTGCCGCCGGGCGGCTCACCGGGCTCGGCGTCAGTCAGGGGCGGGTGGCGGGCCCGGTGGTCCGGATGGCCGGTCCGCCGCGGTTGCCCGCCCCCCGCGCGGTCGCCGACCCCGGCGCCGAGGCGGCCACGGTCGTCAAGGCGCTCGGGGAACTGGCCGCCGACCTCGCCCGGCGGGCCACAAGCGCGCAGGGCGAGGCCGCCGAGATCCTCGAGGCACTCGCCATGATCGCCGACGACCCCTTGTTGCGCGAGGAGGCCGAAGGGAAGGCGACGGGCGGCCTCGACGCCGCCCACGCCCTGGACGCGGCCTTCGCCCACCACCGGGACGCCCTCGCCGCGCTGGGCGGCTACCTGGCCGAGCGGGCCGCCGACCTGGACGACCTCAAGCACCGTGCGGTGGCGTTCGCCCTCGGCCTGCCCATGCCGGGACTCCCCTCGCCCGGCCACCCGTACGTGCTGGTGGCCGAGGACCTCTCCCCCGCCGACACCGCCGGCCTGGGCGACGACGTGCTGGCGCTGATCACCGAGCGGGGCGGGCCGACGAGCCACACCGCGATCCTGGCCCGCGGCCGGGGCCTGCCCGCGGTGGTGGCCTGCCCGGAGATCGCCGGCGTCCCTGACGGGACCATCGTGGGAGTGGACGGCACGACCGGCGAGATCGCCGTCGGCCTCTCCGCCGAGGAAGCGGCCGAGGTCAGGGAGCGCGACCGCGCCGAGAAGGCCCGGCTTGCGGCGAGCCACGGCCCCGGCAGAACCGCCGACGGCCACCCCGTGAAACTGCTTCTCAACATCGGCTCGGCCGCCGACCTGCGCCCGGGGGCGGAGGGCGTCGGGTTGTTCCGCACGGAGTTCCTGTTCCTGGACCGCACGCAGGCGCCCTCGTTCGAGGAGCAGGTCGCGGCGTACACCGAGGTGTTCAGGCAGGCCGAGACGGTCATCGTCCGCACGCTGGACGCCGGGACCGACAAGCCCCTGCCCTTCCTGGGCCTGCCGGAGGAGACGAACCCGGCGCTCGGCGTCCGCGGCCTGCGCGTCGACCGCCTGCTGCCCGAGGTGCTGGAGACCCAGCTGGACGCCATCGCCGAGGCGGCCAGGGCCACCGGCGCGCAGGCGTGGGTGATGGCCCCCATGGTCACCACCATGGGCGAGGCGTCCGGCTTCGCCCGCCGCGCCCGTGCCAAGGGCGTCACCCGGGTCGGGGTGATGGTGGAGGTGCCGGCCGCGGCGCTGCGGGCCAGACGGCTGCTGCAGGAGCTGGACTTCCTCAGTATCGGCACCAACGACCTGGCCCAGTACACCTTCGCCGCCGACCGCCAGCACTCCGCCCTGGCCGACCTGCTCGACCCGCGCCAGCCCGCCCTCCTGGAGCTGATCGCGATGTGCGCGGAGGCGGGCCGGGAGGCGGGCAAGCCGGTCGGCGTGTGCGGCGAGGCGGCCGGCGACCCGCTGCTCGCTCCCTTGCTGGTGGGGCTCGGCGTGACGAGCCTGTCCATGGCCCCGGTGTGCGTCCCCGCGGTCCGGGAGGCCCTGGCGGGCCTCACCCTGGCGGAGTGCCGCGAACGCGCCCGCGTGGCCCTCGACTAGTTCGAACGCCCGCTCCCCCGGAGAGCCGGACGACGACCGGGCGACGGGGCGAAAAAGCACGAGCCGGCGGCGGACGGTCGCGGCCGTACCGTCGCCAACCCGTCAGAACCTGCGTGAGGTCCAGCGGCGCCACGACGTCACGATCCATCAAGTCCTGAAGCACGACGGGTGCGGGGGTGCACGCGTTTTCGACCCCCCGAGCGGACGCCGCGGAGGGGGATCTCGCGCCTGCCGCTGACGGGCTTCACACCTTGCTATCGCGATTGGTGATGGGTCTTGCTGGGATTGGGCGTTTCCGCCGGCCCGCCGAGCACATTGACTGGTAAGCGATCAGCCGGCGTACCTTGCGTCGCTGTCACCGTGAGGGCCTCGTGATCACCCTGAACGCAGAAGAGACGAAGGCAACCGCACGTACCGGCCCCAACGGTCAGGCGCCGCGATGCGATCACATCCACCGGCTGCCGGCGTCGGAACCCGGGAAACGCGAATGCCAGGCGTGTCTGACCGCCGACCGGACCTGGACGCGGCTGGTGGTCTGCCTGACCTGCGGGTGGGTGGCCTGTTCCGACGAATCTCCGGGCGGCCACGCGAAGGCTCACTACGAGGAAACCGACCACCCGGTGGTCGGCGCCCTGGATCCGGGCTCGACCTGGCGCTGGTGCTACGTGCACCGCCGAACTGTATGAGCGAGACGAAAGAGCTTTGATGACTATCTCCGAACAACCAGTAAAACGCCGTCAGGACTACGACGGCACGTCCCCGTTCCCCGGGGCGGAAGAACACGCACCGGCCGGCCGGGCCGTGGTGGCGCTGACGGCGTCGATCGTGATCCTGCCGTTCATCGCGCTTGGCGCTGTGATCGTCCTGGCGTGGGGGCAGGGAATCGCACTCACCGATCTGCTCTTGGCGGCGGTCCTCTATGGGGTGACGGGGCTCGGCGTGACGGTCGGGTTCCACCGGCTGCTCACCCACGGCTCCTTCACCGCCCGGCCGTGGCTGCGCGTTGCCCTGGCCATCGCGGGGTCGATGAGCTTCCAAGGCAACCTCATCGGCTGGGTAGCCGTCCACCGCCGCCATCACGCCTTCACCGACCAGCCAGGCGATCCGCACTCTCCCTACCGGTACGGCACCGGCCTGCGCGGGCAGCTTCGGGGGCTTGCCCACGCCCACCTGGGATGGTTGTTCACCGACGACCGGACGCCGGCCGAGCGCTACGCCCCGGACCTGCTGGCCGAGCCGGCCATGGTCCGGGTGACGCGCGCCTTCCCCGCATTGTGCGCGCTGTCGCTGGCGCTGCCGTTCTTCGCCGGCTGGGCGATCACCGGCACCCTGTACGGTGGCCTGACGGCTTTCCTGTGGGCCGGGTTGATCCGCGTCGCGCTGCTCCAGCACGTCACCTGGAGCGTCAACTCCCTGTGCCACGTCATCGGCAGCAGGCCCTTCAAGACCCGCCGCCACGACCGCTCCACCAACCTGTGGCCCCTGGCCCTGCTGTCCTTCGGCGAGAGCTGGCACAACGGTCACCACAGCGATCCCACCTGCGCCCGCCACGGCCTCGAGCGCGGCCAGCTCGACCCGGCCGGCGGTGTGATCCGCCTGTTCGAACGGCTGGGCTGGGCGAGCGACGTGCACTGGCCCGACGCCGGCCGCCTCCAACGCCGCCGGACCGACCTGCGGTCACCAGCCTCCGCACCCGGCGCGGACTGACCCATGGCCTTGCCCCCGCGCCATCAGGCCGACCGTCCCCGCCGATCCGCCTCCCTCGCGGGCGCCCGTTCCCGTCACGAGTACGCCGCGGCGGCCCCGCCGGTGCCGGCGGACCGTGACCCCTACGCTGCGCCTTCTCGCGACGAGACGACCCGGCACGGGTCCACTCGGCGCGCCCGGGCGGCGTAGGGTGCCGGCGATGGAGACCCCTCTGCCTCGAGGCCCGGAACGCCAGGTGGCCCAGGCGTTCATCGCGATGGCGGACACTTTGGTGACCGGCTTCGACATCATCGACTTCATGCACGCCCTGGCAGAGCGGTGCGTCAGACTGCTGGGTGTGGACGCCGCCGGCGTGCTGATGACCGATCCGGCGGGCCGGCTGCAGCTGATGGGGGCTTCCAGCGAGCAGAGCCAGGTGCTGGAGTTGTTCCAGAGCCACGAGGGCCCGTGCCTGGACTGCTTCGCCTCCGGGCAAGCGGTGCACTGCGCCGATCTGGCGGCAGGCGGCGCGGACCGAGCGTGGCCGCGCTTCGCCCGGCAGGCCCGTCTGGCCGGCTACGGCGCGGTCAGCGCGCTGCCGATGCGGCTGCGCAGCCAGACGATCGGCGCGATGAACCTGTTCCGGTCGGCCCCCGGCGAGCTGGACACCGGAACCGCGGCGCTGGCCCAGGCTCTGGCCGACATCGCCACGATCGGGCTGCTGCAGGAACGCACCATCCGTGAGGCACAGATCCTGACCGAGCAGTTACAGCACGCGCTGAACAGCCGAGTGATCA
The DNA here is from genome assembly GCF_005889735.1 of Nonomuraea turkmeniaca. Lineage (GTDB taxonomy): Bacteria > Actinomycetota > Actinomycetes > Streptosporangiales > Streptosporangiaceae > Nonomuraea > Nonomuraea turkmeniaca. The sequence continues at coordinate 14,848 of NZ_VCKY01000061.1, read as the reverse complement.
TCGAGCAGGCCAAAGGCATGGTCAGCGAGCGGCACGCCCTGCCCATGGACCAGGCGTTCAACGTGTTACGCCGGCATGCCCGCCACCACAATCTGAAGCTGACCGACCTCGCGCATGCCATCGTGACCCGTACCACGGAGCTCGACCTGGAACGCATCTGACAGCGACGGCACCACCGCCTCGGTCGTTCACCGGCAACCGCCGGCCCCGTGAACGCCAGGAGTCGCCTACGAGGCGATCTTCGCGATCCGGAGCACGGTCCCCTTCTCGCCCGTCTCGACGCTGACCTTGTCGCTGAGCTGAGCGATCAGCCACAACCCGCGGCCACCGACCCCCTCATGTCCCGGCATCCGGGATCGATCCAGGCATCGCGCCGGGATGCCAGGGCCGTCGTCACTGATCTCACAGCACAACAGGCCGCCGGCTCTCCAAAGCCGCACCCGGCCGTATCCGCCGCCATGACGGACCGCGTTGGCCATGCCTTCGTACACCGCCAGCACGAAGTCGTGACAACCCCCGCCCGTCAATCCCTGGCGCCTGGCCTCAGCGGCCACATCCCGCCGCACCACGGCGGCATCACCCGGACCGAAACCCCACATCATGACCGGCCGGCTGCGGATCTCGCCGTCCGCCCCGCCGGCCGGCTCGCCGCCGGCCACGTCACACCAGCAGGTCACCGGTGACGAAGCGCAGGCCAGGCCGAGGGATCCGGCGCACCAGGATTGGCCGCATCTTGGTCTCCACCCGTGTCCGCGCCGGCCCGGCGCCCGAGCGAGAAGGTCTCGGCACCTCCGCACGCCAGATGGCACGGCCTCCGTTCACGGCCATGGTGACCGCGTGGGACGTCATCGCCGTCGCGTCGGCGGGGAAGGAAACACCACGAAAGAGAAGGAATCTGCAGGCCTTGGACATCACGGTCCTCATCGTTTCGCCGCGAGCGTTCGCGGAGGAGATGGCGACCGCCGGGGTCCGGAGCAGCCTGGATATCTCTCTACCAGTGCCCCCAAACTACCTCGAAACCCGTGTCTATCCACCTGAATCCCCTACCGCGCGGCCACACTGGCGGAACCATCCGGCCACCTCCGCATGATGCGCGGTGGGACGGTCAGGCCTCCTGCCGAGCTTGGTGGGCGTCGGCTCACGCCACCATCGGCAGGCAGCGGTCCAGGCCGCTGATGTGCAGCAACCGGGACAGGAACGGACGCGGGGCGGCCAAGGCGACCCTGATGCCCAGAACCCGGGCGCGGCGCTGGACCCCGATCATGACGGCAAGCCCGGCGGCGTCACAGAACGACACCTCCGAGAGGTCGAGGATGAGCAGGCTGGTGCTGTAGTGCAGCGTGCCGAGCAGTTGCCGGCGCAATGCCTCGCTGGTGAAGATGTCGATCTCGCCGGACAGGCGAACAACGGTGGGAGCCGAAGGCCCCATCACGCCTAGAGGCGATGTGTCGATGACGGTCATGAGAAGTCTCCGATCGGAAAAGCCGGATGTGGAATGACGCGGCCGCCAGCGGTGCCTGGCGGAATCACCAGCAAGACGATCGGCTCGGCACGGGCGAAGCTCAACGTCACCACGCGGGGATCGGCCTGGCTGAGCGAGCCGACCCGCACTTGGCGCTCCATCCACGGTCACATGCCGGTTCAGGACGGGACTCAGCGAGAGCCGGAGTGCCGAATCGATGGCGGGAAGCCCGGACGCGACATGGCTCAGCGACTGGAGAGAGGAAAGAAGTGTCGGCGTCATTACAGCCTGACTCGCCCGGCCTGAAAGGCCGGCTATCTTCTATCGCCGCGGGCGACGCCGACCTGGTGCCAACGCACGAAATGTCCTCGGTATTTTTAGTTTACCCGCCGGTTCTGGAATTCGCCAATTCCCGAAGTGAATCGCCGCGGCCACTACCGGAAACCCGATGGCCGAAAACCTGACGACCGCCCCCGAACCACTCCGCCCGCCCCCAGGACGTCGGCCAGGCGTGTGACGGGAGAGCGGTCGATCAAGTCCGCAGGCTCGATCGCCTCGTGGGCCGGCCGGATGGCGGGGCCGGAGAGGCCGTCGTTGATCTCCCAACCGGCGCCTCACGACCACCACACAACGGCTGCGCGCAGCTCATTGTGTGGTTTTGCGGAAAGCACTCCGGCGAAATAGCGCTGAAATTGGCGAATTTCCGAACATGGCTCTCGGATATGAGGTATACTCAGAATACCGAGGACCTTTCGTGCGTTGACATTCAGGTCGGCGTCGCCCGCGGCGATCCATGGTTTTGGGCCCTTCGCAGGGCCTGGACAGGCACAGATGACGCCAACCGTCCCCACTCGCCTCTCGCCGCTGAATCACAGGTCCATTTCCCCGTCGACCAGCTCGCGGGTACGAGCGAGACCACGTGCAGCCTGCCGGCTGGATCGAGCGGTACCGCCTTCCAACGCGGCGGACCGATCTCCGGCCGGCAGGCGTCTCATTCCTCATTGCTCCGATGGGAGACCTGCATGACCATCGACACCCGCCCGCCCGGCGGGACGGGGGCATCGGCCCCCACGACGATTCACCTCAGCGGCGAGATCAACCTCTTCACCAGTGCGGCGCTCCGCCGGCAGCTCCTGAACGAGTTGGACCACAGCAGCAGCCTGCTCATCCTCGACTTGTCACAGGTGACCTTCTGCGATGCCGGCGGACTGGCCGTGCTGATCGGCATCCAGCGCCGCGCTCGCGCGCAAGGCATCACCCTGGCGCTGACGGCGCCCCGCCCGTACATGTCTCGGCTCCTGCGTCTCACCGGCCTGGACCGGAGTCTGCGGGTGGCGGCTTGACCGCCACCGCGCAGGGGCGCTCGGAGCGTCCCACTCCCGCGACGAGCGCGGTCACCGTCACAGCTTGACGAGCTTGACGTACGGCGCGTTGATGCGACGCGTCTCCGCACCGAAATCTACGAGAACGGCGACGTTCTGCTCGACTGCGATGACCCGGCCGAGGCCGTATTTGTCGTGGCTGACCTGGTCTCGCACGGTGAACTGCTCAATAGGCGGCGCTGGAGGGGGCTCGGCAACGTAGAAGGGACTACTTGGCAGGCTTCGCCGGGCCGCGGCGTGAGGTCTCATTAGTGTCAGTATGCGCCCTACCGGCCAATAAATCGACCGCTCGAAGAAACTGCGGACGGGCATGCGGTCCAGCTGCCCCGGCCTTCGCTCGAATGCAGGTGCCGAGGACGGCATGGGTCGAGGGCCCGCAGCGCTGCGGGCCCCCGATCCAGGACTTCTGCCAGGTCAGGCGGCGACGATGTTCTCCGCCTGCAGGCCCTTCTGGCCTTGGACGACGTCGAAGGCCACCTTCTGGCCCTCGTGCAGCTCGCGGTAGCCGCCGTTGGCGACGATGTTGGAGTAGTGCGCGAAGACGTCGGCGCCGCCGTCGTCCTGCGCGATGAAGCCGAAGCCCTTTTCGGCGTTGAACCACTTCACGGTTCCGGATGCCATGTCGATCTCCTCGAGATGTGTGCAGGAACGCAATTCGCACTGCGCGAATTGCCGTGTCGCCGCGATGAGCCCATCCGGAGATGACCGGAAAACAAAAACGCGCCCGAAGATCATCGTCTGTCAGGCGCGCACAAAGTCTTTATGGGTACCACAACTACAACTACTATCAGTCTAGCACACGTCTCCGGTCCACCGCACAGGGTTAGTCGTGCTGGTTCATCACCCCTGCTGACAGGGCTCTCTGATCAGTCGTCTCCCTGCTGGACATTCGAGGATCAGGTCCGGTGTTCCGATGCCGTCGACCCCGTCGACGGGATCGGGCGGGCGCCCCACCCGCGTCGGCACGGAACGCGACGTCAGCCCCCGAAGAAGACCCATGACAACAGGTCGGCTCGTCAGCCTGGGTGACGACGGTTGGCAGGCCCTGGGCCGGGTTCTCGGTCATCGGGTCGCCGCTGGACGTACGGCACGAAGTCGTGGCTCGTCCCGACGACGCCTGCCCGCCCGCGGCGCCCGTGGGGAGGTGGGGGGGTTTCGTGTTCGCCGTCCGGCAGCTGGACGGCCAGCAGCGCGATGTCGTCCTCGTTGGCCGTGTTGACGGTCGCGATCAGTTCATCGCAGATCGTCTGCACATCCGCGCCGGCCAGCGCGCCGGCCTGCCTGCGCAGTCTGGTCATGCCCCGGTCCAGCGGCTCGGTGCGGCGTTCGATCAGCCCGTCGGTGTAGAACAGAACCGTCGAGCGGGGCTCCAGCGCCTCGACCGCGTCGGCGCGGGACAGAGCGGGATCGATGCCGAGCAGCGGCGCACGCCCCGCTTCCAGGAACCGGGTGCCACCATCATGGGTGATCAGCAGGGGTGCGGGGTGACCGGCGTTGGCCCAGCGCAACCGCCAAGGGCCGGTCGGCGGGCCTTCCACATGGGCCAGCACCATGGTGGTCAGGAAGCTTGCCCCCAGCCCATCAAGCACCGAGTCCAGGCGGGACAGCACCTGGCTCGGCTCCTCACGCCCGTCGAAGGCCAGGGCCCGGAGCATGTTGCGGACCTCGCTCATCTGGGTCGCGGCGGTGATGTCGTGGCCCTCGACGTCGCCGATCACGAGGGCGGGAGCACCGTTGGAGAGCCGGAACGCGTCGTACCAGTCGCCGCCCACCTGTGAGGATTCGCGGGCGGGTAGGTAGCCGGCCGCCAGACGAAGCGGGCTGATATCGGGAAGCCCCGGCAGGAGGGAGTGCTGGAGCCGGGACGCCATTTCGTGCTGAAGACCGTACAAGCGGGTGTTGTCGACGGCGAGGGCGGCGCAATGGGCCAGATCCTGCACGAAAGGCAGGTCCGCGGCGGTCAGGGGGGCTTCTGGTCCGAGGCGAGCCAGGGTCAGCGCGCCGAGCGCGTTGCCGCGGACCCGCAGCGGGGCCACGATCGCGGAGTCGGCGGCCAGCAGACGACGCAGTCGCAGGCGAACCTCCCCCCATTCGCCCTCGGCCGGTCCCGCCAGGGCAGCGGGGATCAGCAGCGGACCCGAGGTGCGCAGGACCCGCAGGAAAAGGCTCTCCGTCTCCGGAGGCAGCGGCCCGACCTGGCCGGGCAGGTCGGCGAACCGCGCTTGCGTGCCGCTCACCGCCACGCTCACCCGCCGGATGGTCTCCCCCTCGACCAGATCGACGGCGCACCAGTCAGCCAGCCTGGGCACGAGGATCCTGGACAGCCTCCGCAGCGCGGTGTCGGCGTCCAGGCTGCTGGTCATGGCCGTGGACACTTCAGAAAGCACACCCAGATATTCCTGGACGTCCAGCCCCATCACCGCTTCCCGTCCCGCGCACCCACCACGATCCTTTCACGCCTCTACGCGGGTGGCGCACGGGTGCGCCGGCGAGCATGGCCACAGACCTGGCCCGCCGCCCCCGGAGCTTGCGGGCCCTCAGGGCGGCGGTCGCGCCGGAAGTGTCCCGGTCAGGTGGCCGGTTCGGGGTTGTACGCCCTGAGCTGGAGCTGGTCGTTCGCCACGTCGACCGTGACCCTGCCGCCCACCTCTCTGGCCGAGGCGCTCAGCAGCTTGCCCACGTCCACCCGTTGCACGCTGGGCTGGGTCGGCGGCCAGCTCTCCATCCCGCCGAACACCCGGCCGGTGAGCTCCTCGAACCCTCTGAACGGGTCTCCCCCGAAAAACGACCTGAACGGCATGTCCGCCATCGGACGCCCCCTTATACGCTCCAGGGAACACCTAGCCGCCCATGCCGCCAGCGATAGTCAGCAATCGGCAAGCATCCGGTCAGGGGCCGGCTCTCCAGGTGCTCCATGATGCGCGGCCCGATGATGGCCGAGGTCACCGCCCGATGCCTGATCGTGAACGCGATCGACAATTCGATCAGCCCACTGGGGCCTCGACGATCTGGTGGGCCGGGGTGGTGGAGCTGCCGACGTAGCGGACCTTGCCCTGGCGGACGAGGCCGGTGAGCGCGCCGAGGGTCTCCTCGATGTCAGGGGCGGAGTCGGGGTCGGGGTCGGACCGGTGGCCTGGCTGACGTCGATCCCGTCCGTGCCGAGGCGGCGCGGGCTGTCGCGGCGTCATTCTCGCCCAGCGAGGCTGCGGATGGGCGTCTCGCCGGAGACCAGCTCCAGAGTCCGGCCGGCGGTGCCGGGACTGTTGAGGAGCGCGACGATGACCTCGGCCACGTCGTCGCGGGGCACCGGTCCCGGCGGCACCTCGGGGGCCAGCAGGACCAGGCCCGTGCCGGGCTCGTCGGTGAGGCGGCCGGGGCGGAGGATCGTCCAGGCCAGGCCGTCGCGGCGGCGCAGGTCCTCCTCGGCGGCGGTCTTGGCGTCGATGTACGCGGCCCACACCTCGTCCCGGTCCGGCGCCGGCGGCTTGCCCGCGCCCATGGACGAGATCTGGATGAACCGCCCCACCCCTGCCCGCTCCGCGGCGTCGGCGAGCAGCACGGACGCGGCGCGATCCACGGTGTCCTTGCGTGCCGCGCCGCTGCCGGGTCCCGCGCCCGCGGCGAACACCACGGCGTCCGCCCCGCGCACGATCTCCGCCACCTCGTCGACGCTCGCCTTCTCCAGGTCGCAGACCACGGCCTCGGCCCCGGTGGCCTCGACGTCGGCGACGTGGGCCGGGTTGCGCACCAGGCCCACCGCACCCGATCTCAGGCGCTCCGCCAGGCGCAGCGCGATCTTCCCGTGTCCGCCCGCGATGATGATCCGCATGGCTCTCATGGTGTCATGGACCATATGAGTGACTTCCCGCAGGCTCCGACGCCGGCCTTCCTCTTCGACCTCGACGGGACCCTGATCGACAGCGTCTACCAGCACGTCATCGCCTGGCGGCAGGCTCTTTCGAGCATGGGGATCGACCTGTCGGTGTGGCGGATCCACCGGCGCATCGGCATGAGCGGCGGACTGTTCGTCAGCGCGTTGTTGCGGGAGACCGGGCTGAAGCTGTCGCGGGAGCAGATCGAGCAGCTGCAGACCACGCACATGGAGGCGTACGAGCAGCAGGTCCACTCCGTCAAGCCGCTGCCCGGCGCGGCCGAGCTGCTGTCCGAGCTCACCGTGCGCGGCGTGCCGTGGGCGATCGCGACCAGCGGGTACGCCCGCACGGCCCGCCTGGCGCTCGGCATGCTCGGGCTGCCGGAGGACACCCCGATGGTCACCCGCGACCTGGTGCGCCGGGCCAAGCCGGACCCCGACCTGTTCCTCGCGGGTGCGGCCCTGGTGCGCGTGGATCCCGCGCATGCCATGGTGGTGGGCGACAGCGTCTGGGACCTGCTCGCCGCTCGCCGGGCCGGCGCGCTCGGCATCGGGCTGCTGTCCGGAGGGTATGGGAGGGACGAGCTGGAACGCGCCGGGGCCTTCAGGGTGTACGCCGATCCGGCGGACATGCTGGCCAGGCTCGACGAACTCGGCGTGCGGTTCGACTGAGACGGAATATCCCCCCGAACTCCGGGGCTGGATCATGCGTATTCCCCATAGAGGAGCTTTGAGAATGGACTTGGCAGACATCGGCGTCACCGGCCTGGCCACCATGGGGCGCAACCTGGCACGCAACCTCGCCCGGCACGGGTACGCGGTGGCCGTGCACAACCGGACGTACGGCCGTACCCAGCAGCTGGTCAAGGAGTTCGGCGGGGAGGGCACGTTCGTGCCGTCCGAGGACCTCGCCGCCTTCGTCGCCTCGCTGAAGCGGCCGCGGCGGGCGATCATCATGGTCAAGGCGGGTGCGGGCACCGACGCGGTGATCGACCAGCTCGCCGACCTCATGGAGCCCGGCGACATGATCGTCGACGGCGGCAACGCGCACTTCGACGACACCCGGCGGCGCGAGGCCGCGCTGCGCGAACGCGGCATCCACTTCGTCGGCACCGGCATCTCCGGCGGCGAGGAGGGCGCGCTCAACGGGCCGAGCATCATGCCCGGCGGCTCGAAGGAGTCCTGGGAGGCGCTCGGGCCGATCCTGCAGGACATCGCGGCCAAGGTGGAAGGGGTGCCGTGCTCGGTGCACGTCGGCCCGGACGGCGCCGGGCACTTCGTGAAGATGGTGCACAACGGCATCGAGTACTCGGACATGCAGCTCATCGCCGAGTCCTACGACCTGCTGCGCCAGGCCCTGGGCGCGACGCCGGCCGAGCTGGCCGAGGTGTTCAGGGAGTGGAACCGCGGCGACCTGGACTCCTACCTGATCGAGATCACCGCCGAGGTGCTCGACCAGGTGGACGCGGAGACCGGCAAGCCGTTCGTGGACATCGTGGTGGACCAGGCCGAGCAGAAGGGCACCGGCCGCTGGACCGTGCAGAGCGCGCTCGACCTGGGGGTTCCCGTGACGGGGATCGCGGAGGCGACGTTCGCGCGGGCGCTGTCCGGCCATCCGGAGCAGCGGGCCGCCGCGGCGGCCCTGCGGGGGCCGAAGTTGTCCGGTGTCGGCGGCCGGGAGCTGATCGAGGACGTGCGGCAGGCGCTGTACGCGTCCAAGATCGTCGCGTACGCGCAGGGCTTCGACCAGATGGCGGCAGCGTCCAAGGAGTACGGCTGGGATCTGGACCTGGGCGCCATGGCCACCATCTGGCGGGGCGGGTGCATCATCAGGGCGAAGTTCCTGGACCGGATCCGGGCCGCGTACGACGCCGACCCGAGCCTGCCGACGCTGCTGGCCGACCCGACCTTCGCGGCGGTCCTGGACACGGCGCAGGAGGCGTGGCGGCGGGTGGTTACGACGGCGGTGCAGATCGGCGTGCCCACGCCGGGGTTCTCCTCGGCGCTGGCGTACTACGACGGGCTGCGGCGCGACCGGCTGCCGGCGGCGCTGGTGCAGGGCCTGCGTGACTACTTCGGCGCCCACACCTACCACCGGGTGGACAAGGAGGGCGCCTTCCACACCGACTGGTCGGGCGACCGCGCGGAACACTCCGCCTAGCTCATCGTGCGGCCCGCTCCGGCGGAGCGGGCCGCACTGTTCAGAACTTCACGCCGAAGGTCGTGAGGAACCAGAGCGACGAGGTCAGCCAGAGGACGACCAGCGCGGTGAAGGCCAGCCCGCCGAGGACGGCGAAGGCCCAGGAGGGAATACCCCGCCGCGGCAGCGCCAGCATCTTGGTGGTGAAGATCCCGTAGAAGAAGCAGCCCACGATGGAGTGGATCATCACTCGCGGGCTGTCGTAGCGCGAGCCCAGGGCGTACAGGCAGTGGAAGGCGACCGGCAGCGTCAGCAGGAACGCCAGCCGGCCCGACCAGCGGTGCAGGACGTCGATCCGGGGCATGTTCAGCGGGATCCGGCCCCACATCACCAGTGCGGAGAAGATCTGGATCAGGGCGAGGACGAGCGCCCCCGTGGTCATCCAGGCCTTCATCGGCATCGGGCCGGAGAAGCCGGCGATGCTGACGGCGTGTCCGGTGGGCTGGTGCATCCCGCCGTAGACGCCGATGGTGACCGCGACGAGCGCGCCCCAGGCGAGCGGGAGGAGCAGCAGGAGGCTGCTCGGCCGGATGGCCTGCGTGCTGTCCATCAGAGGGCTCCGATGAATTCGTCGACGTCCTGGGGATCGATCCTCTTGCCTTTGATCACCGTGGGCTCTCCCGGCTCGGGGACCTCCGCGGTGATCAGGTTGCCGTCCAGGGTCACCGCGCCGACCCTCCTCCCGTCGGGCAGGTAGATCCACCCGGCCACCAGTTTCGCGCCCCTGACCAGCGCGGTCGCCCGGTAGAGGCCGGACGGTCTGCGCACTGTCGGCGCGGTGAACTCCCAGCGCTGCGCGCCGATCTGCACCTCGCCGGTGACCTTGAAGCCGGCGACCTCCGCGACCACGCCGGCGCCGCCGAAGCCTTCCAGCAGGAGCTCTCCGTCAGAAGCGGTGCCCTGGAACCAGGCTTCGGTCTTGCCGTCGCAGAAGTAGGCGATCGCCTTGTCGCCGCGGACGGAGATCGCGAAGAGCCCGCGACTGCCTTGAACCCTTCCCGCGTAGTCGGCCTTGGCCGCGGGTATCTCGCTCGGCTCCTCAGCCGGCGCCTGTGGTGCGGGGGTTCGCCCTCCCGCCGCGGGGTCCTCCCTCGTGGCTGCTGTGGTCGTGCCGTCGGCGACAGGCCGTGGTGCGGGCGCCATGGCGATGCTGAGCACTGCCAAGGCAACCGTGGTCACCATGCCCATCAGGAGCGTGAGTATGGGGGCGGACCGCGTCATGCTCTCCTGCCTTGGATCATCTTGTGCCTCTGCCTGTGCGTACGCGGGAAAGGCGGCGGCGGTTCAGTGATCCAGCGGCGGAGTTCGGTGGTGGGAGGGTCAGCGGCCGCCGAGGCCGACGGCGTTCGCCACCGCCGTCACCGTGCAGAAGCCGATCGGCCCCTCGGTGTCGTGCAGGGTGACCTGGCCGGTCGCGACGCCGGATCCGCTCAGGTGACCGGTGGCCTCGAGCCCGATGAGCTCGCCCGCCGGGAGCCGGGCGAGCGTCAGCGTGTAGTCCGCGTTGATGAACCCCAGCCGCCCCTCCGCGCCCATGTTGCTGAGCGGGCTGGCGAAGTCGGCGGCCAGCGCCACGCGGACGAGCGGCGTCACCGGCTCGTCCGTCACCAGCGGGTGCGTCTCCCGCACCCACACCCGCCCGGGCCCGGATGTTCCGCGGCCGGTCGTCCACCACAGGTCGAACGGCGGCCGCCAGCCCTCCCCCTGGACCGGCGGGCCGTCGGGCGCGGGCTCGTCCCACACGGGCGTGACGAGGGTCTGCCCGCCGGCGGGCTGCTCGCCCTCCCGCAGCAGCACGGCACTGGCCCGGCCGATCACGCCCTGGTCGGTGGAGATGATCGCGTCGGCGACCCTGATCCGGCGCCCGTCCCTGACCAGGGTGGTCTCCACCGTGACGGGCAGCAGCGGGCTGTTGCGGAACAGGTCGACGGTCAGCCGGGCGACGTGCAGGCCGGGCTGGGCGTACCGCTCCTCGAGGGCGCGGGCGGCGAGCCCGCCCAGCAGGCGGCCGTGGAGCATGTCAGGCGACCAGGGGCCGCGCGCGTGCGGCGCGGGCACGAGCTCGCCCCGCTTGGGCGTGAAGAACGCTGACGACACAGAATCAGATTCTAGAGGAGAGCAGCCTCCATAACTGCGGCATGGATCCAGCCCCACCCATAAGACCGGCTGAGGCGTGCTGCTGCGGCCACAGGGCCCGCCTCGCTCATGGCGCGGATGTGCTTGGGCTGGCGCTCCAGGTATCGCTCACATGTTCTATCCGGCAGGAGTCGAGCGCTGTAGCCTATCGATCACTCAATGCGACGGCCTTGAGTGGAAAGGAAAGGTCATGCAGGCGTACTCGGTCACCGCCGACCCGGACGGGCTACTCCCATTGCGCGCCCGGCAGGCACGGTCGGAGTTCGCCACCGGCGGCCACTATGCCGCGTTGCAGGCCCCCGAGCTGCTGGTGGACGACATCAGGACGTTCTTCTCCGCCCTCTAGTCGGCGAGCGGCTTCACCGGATTTCGACCGCTGGATTTCGCCGGGCCGCCGCCGTAAGCTCCCCCAATGCGCGATCTAGGTGAGGACCCCCGGCCCGCCCGGGGTGCGGTACGCGAGATCCACGTGCTCAACGGCCCCGCCACCCTGGCTTACTCCCCCGACCTCGACGGCCTGGCCGATCCTGGGGAGATCGTCTGGGCGTGGGTGCCGTACGAGGAGGACCCGTCCCGGGGCAAGGACCGGCCCCTGCTGGTCGTGGGCCGTACCGGGCGGAGGCTGCTGGGCATGATGTTGTCGAGCAAGGGCGACGACGGGCCCGAGTGGCTGCCGGTCGGCGCGTGGGGGCGGGACGGCCGGGTCTCCTACGTTCGGCTGGACCGGGTGTTCGTGCTGGACGAGGACGACATCAGGCGGGAGGGCGCGGTGCTCGACGCCGACCGCTTCGCCCGGGTCGCGGCCCGGCTCATGAAGGCGCACGGCTGGGGCGCCGGCCGGTAGCCAGGGCGTGAAGGCTCCCCCTGGAGTGCGGGCTCCGGCTGGGAGCCGGCACGCGCCGAGCCGACCCCCGGCAGGGGGATCACGCGGCTGGACTCTCCCCCTGTGGGAGGCCTCATGCTGCTCCTGACGATCCTGGTAGCTGGTGGCTGCGTACACGCTGATCGCCCGGTTGCCGAGGAGGAGAGGGACGTATGACGATCGTGAAGGACATCGAGGCTCGCGGCATGCACCACTGCGAGACGACGGCGCTGGGGGTGCTGTTGCGGCATGAGGGTCTTGACCTGTCCGAGCCCATGCTGTTCGGGCTGGGCTCGGGTCTGTCCTTCATCTATTGGGACAGCAAGAGCATGGCGTTCCCCTTCCTCGGAGGCCGCGTCAAGCCTTTCGACCTCACCAGGAACCTGACTGCCAGGCTGGGGCTGACCTTGCTGGTCGAGGAGACCACGTCACCGCGCAAGGCGTGGGAGAACGTGGCCACCCCTATCGATGCCGGTCGGCCGGTCGGCCTTCAACTCGACTGCCATCACCTGGAGTACTTCCGGTCCAAGGTGCACTTCGGCGGCCATGTCGTCGCCATGTACGGCTATGACGAACACGACGTCTACCTGGTGGACACCGACCAGCAGGGAGGAGCGGTGCGCACCAGCAGGGTCAGCTTGGCCATGGCGCGGGCCGAACGCGGCCCGATGACCGCCAGGAACCGATCCTTCACCATCACCCTGCCGGAGCACTCACCGTGCTGGCAGGACCAGATCATCCCCGCCATCAGGGACTGCGCCGACGCCTTTCTCGCCGCTCCCATCGCGAATCTGGGCCACCGCGGCATCGAGAAGGCCGCCGAACAGGTGCCGAAATGGCTGCTGCGCACCGGCGACCCGCAGCAAGACCTACCGCAGGCCGCCCTCCTCATGGAGAGAGCGGGCACCGGCGGCGCCTTGTTCCGTGCCCTCTATCGCGACTTCCTCGGCGAATGCGTCCAGTTGATCGACGACAGCGACCTCCGCGCCGGCCACACGCTGTACGCCGAGGCCGCGACCCTGTGGACGGACGTGGCCAGCTTGATCACGAAGGCTGGGGAGAGCGGCGACGTGGGGCACCTCGAGCAGGCCAGCGTCATTCTCCACGATCTTTCGCGCATCGAGAGGAATGCCATGCAGGTGCTGCGTCAGTTGTAGCTCTACCAGGATCGCCATCGTGGCCCCGCCGCGCTTGATCACGACACCGGGACGATCAGGGCCTGGGCGCGGCCGGCGGGGAAGGCCCAGACATGCTTGCCCGCCGCGATCATCAGCGCGAGTGGCGGCCACAGACCGAGCTTGACCACGCGCAGCGCGGCGCCGGCGGCCGGGGCCAGCGCGAACAGGTCACGTCCGCCGCCCGCCAGGACCCCGTTCGCACAGACGAGGAACGGCACCGGCCCGTCCGGCGCTGCCACGAGCCGTCTCGGCTCGCCCGACCAGGCCGAGACGCGCAGCAGCCCGTCCCGCACACTGATCCACAAGGAGCCGGCGCACACGGTCATGGCGCCGCGCTCGCGCCGCCCCAGGTCGATTTCCCTGGGGCCGCCCCGCAGCAGGGTGTCCCTCGTCGAGGTCCACCACAGCCGCTCCCCCTCCACGGCGCACATGTCCAGGCCGGGTAACTCCACCGGCTCGGCTAATCGGCCCGGCCCGGTCAGCCTGCGTGCCTGGTCGCCTGCGACGGCCCAGATCTCTCCGCCGCCGGCGCGCACCCGGCCGTCGAAGCGCGCGCTGGCCTGCGGCGTGCCGTCGGGGTCGAGCCAATACACCCGGCCCGCTGCGGTCCCGACCAGCGTCCCCTGCAGCGAGCCCTCGGATGCGGGCGTGCCCGCGAACGTCCTGGGCACCATCACGGTCTCCGGCAACGTACCCGGCACCCCTGCCGTACCCGTCACCGTCCCCGGCACCGCCGCCAGGCACCGCAACTCCGGCGTGCGTGACCTGCTCTCATCGCCGGCCACCGACCGGGGCAGCGGCGTACCGGACGTCGTGTAGGCATGCACTCCGTCGGTCCCCGCGCACCACACGGTGGTCCCGTCAGACGCGGCGGCCCGGACGGGACAGGGCAGGTCGATCTTCGTGACGGAGAGGTCCATGTGCTGCCTTTTCCCCAGACCGCCGCCTCCCCTCACCTGCCGTGGCGCCAAACGGGGAGGTGGCTGGGACGCCATAGGCGGACGGTGACACGCCTTGCCGCCACAGGCCGAAGAATGTCGTTCACGGGCGGAAACCAGCGCTTCCTCAGGAGAACGAGGGCGCGCGGGCGGCAAGGGGGCGGCCCCGGCCATCGGCCCAGGTCACCCGGGCTGCGATCATTGAGCTCATGCGTGTTGTGGTGATCGGAAGCGGCATCGTCGGAGCCGGCGCGGCCTACTACCTGACCGGCCGGGGCGCGGACGTGACGGTGGTGGACGGCGGGTACCAGGGCGAGGCGACGCAGGCGGGGGCGGGCATCGTGTGCCCGTGGGTGGACCATCCCGAGGACGACGACTGGTACCGGCTCACCCGCGAGGGCGCCCGTCACTACCCGGACCTGGTGGAGACGCTGGGCGAGGACATCGGCTACGCCAAGGTGGGCGCGCTGCTGGTGGCGGAGGACCCGGCGGACCTGGAGCCGGTGCGCGCCCTGCTGCATCGCCGATATCCCGACGCGCCGGAGATGGGCGACATCACCGACGTGGCGGCCCCGGCCGAGCTGTTCCCGCCGCTGTCGGACACGCTCAGCGCGCTCCTGGTGCCGGGCGCGGCCCGCGTGGACGGCTGTTCCGTACGTGACGCGCTGCTCAACGCCGCCGTCGCCCGGGGCGCCGAGGTACGCACGGGCGCCGCGCGGCTCACCCCGGAGGGCGAGGTGCTCGTGCACGCGCTGGTCGGCGCGGCCCCGGGCGAGCGTCCGGTGGCCCCGCTCCAGCCCCTGTCTCGTAGACACAGCC
>NZ_VCKY01000587.1 GCF_005889735.1 Nonomuraea turkmeniaca | reverse complement strand
AGAACGAGTCCTGCGTGGCCGCGTTGGCGACTCCGCCCGCGCTCAGCACGCCGATGTCGCGGGTGGTGTTGTCCGAAGAGCGCCTGACCTGGTACAGCGGGCCGTTGTAGGCGCCGTACAGCGCCCGTGTCGTGCTGTGCGCCGCCACGCACGGCGTACCGCTCGAGGTGTAGATGTCACACGGGCCGGTGGTGGCGGCCCCGGCCGACGGCGCGTCCAAGACCACGTAGCTGCCGGCGGCGGCGAGGAGTAACGAGATCCCCACGGCGGCCATGAGGCGGCTCAGCCTTTTCTTCACGTTCATCGAATCCTTTCGGATGGCGGGATGGGTGTGGTGCGTGGCGGGCTGGGTGTGCCTCGCGGGGCCCGCTCGAAGTAGTCGACCAGGTCGGCGATGGCGTCTCCGATTCCGGATCGGGATCGTTTCCACAACTGGACGAGATCGCCGGAGGTGCCGCCTCCTGGACCTCACGAGGGCGGCACGACCGGCCGGTTGTTGCGGCGGGTCAGCTACGCATGCTCCATTTCTGGCTGCTCGTGCCGGTGCAGGACCACAGCTGCACCTTGGTTCCGTTGCCGGTCCCGAAGTTGCTCGCCTCC
>NZ_VCKY01000586.1 GCF_005889735.1 Nonomuraea turkmeniaca | reverse complement strand
ACCCCACTCCCTCCCCTCCTGGACAACCGCGCGACCGGTCCGAACCGTCGGCCGCAGACCGGGCTGATCCACAATCTCCTTCCCTCAAGTTTGGGCCTGGCACCCGCTGAGGTGGCGTCTTGGCCGTCTGAGAGCGACAAGCGCAACCGCCGCTCGCTCAACGGCACGGTCGTCCTTTGTGTCCCGGTCTCGATGGTCAGGGACAAGTCCGCCCCGTATTTTTCACGTGGCAAACCCGCATGCCGGAGCCCCTCTCTACCGGACCGGACGAGACGACATCGACCTGTTGGTACGTTCCGTGGCTGCCAAAACCATCAGCTTCAAGGGCGGCCTGCCCGGTGTCCACCACTCGGATCGCTGACCTTGTCATGTTCTGCCCCTTATCCGAGGCACTTGCACTGTTGCTAGTGCCGCATCATCTTGGGTTTGCCCCGTTTCGTGGGGACACGCCGATCAAGGTCCCACCGCGGTCGGCGTGATCGCCTCAGACTCTGTTCGTGGCCGAACGGGTTCGCGTACGCGAGATCGATGACGACGAGGGAAACCGACTGCTGCGCATCGTACGGCGTGGCACTGGCTCGGTGGTGACCTGGCGGCGAGCGCAGATGGTGCTGCTGTCGGCCCAGGGCATGA
>NZ_VCKY01000060.1 GCF_005889735.1 Nonomuraea turkmeniaca | reverse complement strand
CGTGAGGAGTGAGTGGGTCGGCGGGAGGCTGCCGTCCTGGGGGTCCAGCGAGCGGGGGAGCAGCGGGGTGATGTGTTCCTGGGCCGCGGCGGGCAGGCGCAGGGCTCGCCAGTCGCCCTCGCCGGCGGCCAGCGAGTAGGAGAACTCGTGAGTCCAGTGCTGGAGCTGGAAGCCCGAGCCGTCCGGCGTCGTGCGGCGGGGCGGGTCCAGCCAGATGCCCGAGGGCCAGCCCGTGCAGGACCGCATCAGCGACAGGTGCAGCGCCCCGGACGGGTCCACGGCGAAACCGGGCAGGCCGTAAGCCAGCAGCGCGACCGTACGCTCCTCCAGACGCTCGGCCCCCAGCGGGCACACGGCCTCGATCGTGGCGTCGGCCAGGTCGGTCACCAGGTCCGCGATCGGCCCGGCGACGATGAGGGCGGGCAGGGCGCGGAGGTCGCGCAGGTCGGCGCTCGGCTGCCAGACCTCCGGCAGCGGGTGCTCGGCGGGCACCCACACGCGGGGGGCGCCCGACTTCAGCGCGTCCAGATACGCCGGGTCGGCCTGGGCGAGCAGGTCGGCGGCCACGGGGTTGGTGTCGGGGCCGCCCACGATGATGCGTACGTCCGGCAGGTTAGAGTCGACGTCCAGCCAGCCGTACCTGCTGCCCGAGGCGGAGGACGTGGTGGCGGTCACGCCCGCGCGGGCCAGCGCCACCACCAGGTCCCTGGCCCCGGGCGCGTCGGCGAGCGTGGGCACCACGACCTCCGCCACGCCCAGCGCCCGCGCGCCCGCCTCGCCGAGATCGACCTTGGCGGTGGTGGACAGCCCGAACCACGTGTTGGCCGGGTTGTCGAGCGTCCATGGATGCTCGGCCGTGTCCACGTCGGGAAGCGCGAAACCGCGACCCACCACGGCGCCCGACACGTCCGACACCGGCAGCGCGCCTTCGACGCGGGCGGGGAAGCGGACGCGGAGCAGGCGGTCGGCGCCCGTGTGGTCCAGCACCCGGGTGGTGAAGTCGATGCGGTCCGAGCCGGACAGCAGGGTGACGGTCTGCTCGTAGGAGATCTCGCCCACCCGACCTGTCACGATGAGGCGCCGGCCGATCGGGCTCGTCTCCGCACGCGCGGTCAGCGCCCGGGTCTCCCCCGACCCGGTGGGGTGACCTGTGGGGATGAGGTGCCACGGGCCCTCACCCATGTCGGGGTGCTGCGGGTATTCGTCGTAGAGGCGTAGCTCGTTGCCGAGCCCGGAGAGGACCTCCTGGCCCGAGGCCAGGTCGAGGATCGAGGTCAGGCCGCCGCCTTGGGAGGGGTCCGCGGTGACGCGCCAGCGGTCGTTCTCGATGGTGACGGCGCCGGACGCCGGTGTGGGACGCCAGGCGGCGGGGGAGCCCGGAACCACCCGGTACGTACGCCAGCCCAGCGAGGGAACGTCGTGGGCCAGGAACGTGAGCGTGCCGTCCTCCAGCACGGCAGGCACGTCGGCCAACGTATGACCCGCAGGCAGGCGTACCCGCGCCAGGCCGTCGCGGGCGAAGGGCAGCGTGTTCGTGACCGCGATGCTCGGGGCGTCCACCGCGATCTGGCCGGCCAGGGCGTCCAGGGCGGTGTCCCTGGCGGCCGTGGCCAGGTCGTGGGCCTCTCGCCAGCCGGTCAGCAGGTCGATGTAGACCTGGTCGGACTCCGAGCCGGTGATGGCGTCGTGGTGCGCGCCGTACGCCAGCTGCCGCCACACCTTGTCGAGGGCCGTGTGCGGGTAGCGGCCCAGGCCGAGCGCCTGCGCGAACGCCGACAACCGCTCGGCGTCGAGCGCGGCCACCTCGGCGGCACGCTGGGCCTGCTTGGTGTCGATGTAGGAGACGTCCTTGCCGGTATAAATCGGGTTCATGTCGCGCGTTTGGGGGCTGAAGTGCGACATGTCGGCGCGGACGGCGTCCAGGAAGTCCCGCGGCGTGGCGCACACGAACCTCGGCCACACGTAGCGGGCCGCCCACGTGCGGTGGACGTCGGTGACCCACTTGTTGGGCGGTGTGTAGTCGGTGCCCACAGGGAGCAGGATGTGCTTGGTCGCGGCCGCGGGCTTGAGCGACCGGTAGAGGTCGTAGACCGCCTGGCACGCCTCCTCCAGCGTGGGCGTGGAGTCCATCCACCAGCCCGCCGAGTAGTGCGCCGGCATGTAGTGGGTGAGCACGCCCTGCCCGGACGGCGAGATCCACTCGAACTCGCTCGGGAACTGCATCATGGCCGCGTCGTTCTTGGCCTGCTTGAAGTTCTTGTGGATCGGCCCCCACTGGTGGAACGGCCCGCGCGCCCACGCGCTGCCGGTCAGCCCCGCCGCCGCCAGGTAGCCGGGGAACTGCGGGTCGTGCCCGAACACGTCCAGCTGCCACGCCGTACGCGGATCGCCGCCCAGGATGTCGCGTTGGTAGCCGATGCCGTAGACGAGGTTGCGGATCGTGGTCTCGGCGCCGGTCAGGTTGGTGTTGGGCTCGTTGTAGGTGCCACCGATCAGCTCGGCCCGGCCCTCGGCCATGAGGGCGCGCAGATCGGCCCGCCGCTCGGGATGGGTGTCGAAGAACGGCTTGAGGTAGTCGACCTCGGCCAGCACGAAACGGTAGTCGGGGTCGCGCAACGCCAGCTCGATGTGCGCCTCCACCAGCGCGAACGCGTTTCGCTCCCACAAGGGCCTCGTCGTGGCGTCGGCCGAGAGCAACTCCCAGGGGCTGGTGTAGGCCGCCTGAGTGTTCCACCACACGGGGTCGTAGTGAAAGTGGGACACCATGTGCATCGTCCAGCCCGGCTCCTCGGCCGTGACCGTGACCTCCAGGGACTCCTCACCCAGCGTCACCACGCACGGCACGGCGGTGCCCGGTGACGCCGTCACGGTCAGGGGGATCTCCAGGACGCCGGAGGCGGTGGCGGGCACGGTCACCGGCTCGGCCGGACGCACGCCCTCGCCACGCAGCTCCAGGAGCGTGTCGTGCGCTCCTGGGGCGACCGTGACGCGTAGCACCTGGTGCGGCTCGCCCTCGGAGCCTACGAACAGATCGGTCGACTCGGCGGACAACAGGCGGACAGGCAAGGGCGTACCTCCGTGAGGAGCAGAGCGAGGTGCCGGCGCCCGTAACACTAAGCCCTCCGAAGATCAATGACAACGATGTCAAAGATCGTCTGTGGATAACTTGAGTCGACTGCCTGGGTTCTGTGGATAACTCCCGAGTCCGGCTCGTGTACGCGCCCGGGGACGGTGGCTGCGAGAACAGAGAGCAGGCATGGAAGGATGTCCCGCATGAGCGCAGTGAAACTCGACGGCAAGGCGACCGCCGCCAAGATCAAGGCAGACCTCACGACCCGGGTGACCGCGCTCAAGGACCGCGGCATCACGCCCGGCCTGGGCACGGTGCTGGTGGGCGACGACCCGGGCAGCCAGATCTACGTGGCCGGCAAGCACCGTGACTGCGCCGAGGTGGGCATCGCCTCCATCCGCGTCGACCTGCCGGCCACCGCCACGCAGGCCGAGGTCGACGCCGCCGTCGACGGGCTCAACGCCTCCCCCGAGTGCACCGGCTACATCGTCCAGCTCCCCCTCCCCAAGCACCTCGACACGATGGCCCTGCTGGAGCGCATGGACCCGGCCAAGGACGCCGACGGCCTCCACCCGGTCAACCTCGGCCGCCTCGTCCACATGGTCGACGCGCCGCTCCCGTGCACCCCGCACGGCATCGTGCTGCTCCTGCAGGAATACGGCGTGCCGATCAAGGGCGCGGAGGTGGCCGTGGTCGGGCGCGGCATCACGGTGGGCCGCTCGCTCGGCCTCCTGCTGACCCGCCGCAGCGAGAACGCCACCGTGACCCTCTGCCACACCGGCACCCAGGACCTGGCCGGCCACGTCCGCCGGGCGGACATCGTGGTGGCGGCGGCAGGCGTACCCGGCCTGATCACCCGCGACATGGTCAAGCCGGGCGCGGCCGTCCTCGACGTGGGGGTCTCCCGGGTGGACGGGAAGATCGCCGGTGACGTGGCGCCGGACGTGGCGGAGGTCGCGGGGTTCCTCACGCCCAACCCGGGCGGCGTCGGCCCCATGACCCGCGCCCTGCTGCTCTCCAACGTCGTGGAGGCCGCGGAACGCCAAGCTCGGTGAAGGCGGCAAGGCGCCGGGATCCCCGGCGCCTTGCACGCACCACGCGAGCCCTGAGCGAGCCTCGTCGTTCACCGTCTGGCCGTTGATGTGCACGATCCCCGTCGGCACCAGGTCGACCGGCGACAGCCCCTTCATGACGTCGCGGGTCAGGACGCCTGGCGACAGGCCGTGGTCCGAGTCGG
The DNA here is from genome assembly GCF_005889735.1 of Nonomuraea turkmeniaca. GTDB lineage: Bacteria > Actinomycetota > Actinomycetes > Streptosporangiales > Streptosporangiaceae > Nonomuraea > Nonomuraea turkmeniaca. The sequence continues at coordinate 41,678 of NZ_VCKY01000060.1, read as the reverse complement.
CGGCCGGCGCCGCCGTCAGCTCCGCCGAGGAGAACGTCATCACCGGCGCCACTGGCCCGAACGCCTCCTCCGCGTACGCCGGCACGCGGGCCGGCACCCCGGCCAGCACGGTGGCCTCCCGCCGGACGACCTGGACGCCTACCTGGAACGGGCCTCGCCGCGCCGGCTCACCTCCCGCACGATCGTGCTGCCCGCCGCCTTGCGGGCGGAGCTGGATCGGGTGCGGGGCCGGGGGCGGGCGAGCGGTCGCCCGCGCCTAGCCTGACGAGCACACACCCATGCCGCCGCCGGCGGCGCCCGCCCGGCCGGGTCACCGGCTGCGGTACCGGTCCGTGGCGTCCCGGGTCGCCCGGATGGCCGCGTCCGCCGTCTCGTACGTCCGCTGCGCCAACCCCACGAAGATGCAGTCCACGATCAGCAACTGACTGATCCGGCTGGCCAGCGCCCCGGGCCGGAACGCCGTCTCCCGCCCCGCCGACACCAGCGTGTGATCCGCCAGCTCAGCCAGAGCCGACCGCGGATTGTTGGTGATCCCCACGATCAACGCCCCGGCCTCGGCGGCGGTCCGGGCGGGGACGAGCACGTCGGGAGTCTCCCCGCTGCAGCTGATCGCCACCGCCACATCCCCTTCCCGCAGTAAAGCCGCACTGGTCAAGGCCAGATGGGCATCGCTGAACGGATGGCTCGACAGCCCGATCCGCAGCAACTTCTGCGACATGTCGGCCGCGACCAGCCCCGACGCCGCCACCCCGTACACGTCCACCCGCCGCGCCACCGAGATCGCCGACACCACCTCGCCCAGCTGGTCGGGATCGAGCTGGGCGGCGGTGTCGGCCAGGGCCTCCGACTCGGCCCGCGCCACTTTGGCGATCACGTCCGTCAGCGGGTCGTCCGGCGCCAGGTCCCCGGGCACCAGCCGCTCGGGCTCCTTGGCCACGGCCGCCGCCAGCGCGAAGCGCATCTGCGAGTACCCGGAGAACCCGAGCGCCCGCGCCGTCCGCACGATCGTGGCCTCGCTGGTTCCTGACACCCCGCTGAACTCGGTGATCGTGCTGCGGACCACCAGCCCCGGGTCGTCCAGGATGATGCGCGCGATGGACTGGGCCGCCGGCGTGAGCGACGGCAGCACGGCACGTACGGTGGCGACGGGGTTGGCCGGCTCGGCGGCGCTCACCAGGTCAGCCATTCCGCCGCCGCCTGGGCGGACACCCGCGAGATCCCGTGGGTGGCGACGTGGGCCGCGCCGACCGGCGGGCCGGGGATGCCGGTGTCCACCACGATCACGTCGGGTCGCGCCGCCACGGCCTTGGCCACGACGTCGCGTACCCAGGGGTGCCGGGCGGCGTCGTGCACGACCAGCACGACCGGCCGTTCGTCGAAGGGCGGCAGCTCGCCGTCGGGTTCCATCCGCAACATGGCCGTGTCGGGCAGCCGCCTGGTGAGCGCCGCCGTGACGCCGGTCGGCGTCGCAGGGTCGACGGCCTGGCTGTGGCGGGTGTTGATCTCGATGACCAGCGGCCCCCGGTCGAGTTCGGCGCTGCCGGTCGTGGTCAGCGCGGCCCTGGCCGCCTCCAGGCCGACGCCGGGATCGACGTCGGCGCGGGCCTGGTCGCGCAGCGCGGTCTGGCCGGCGTACCAGCCGGAGAGGGCCAGCACCCGCGCGGCCGCCTCGGCCAGCCGCTCCTCGGGCAGGGTCCCGTCGCGCACGGCCGCCACGATCGTGTCGCGCATCTCGCGCAGGCTGTCCTCGGTGCACAGCCCCACACAGACGGCGTCGGCGCCGGCGGCCAGCGCCCGCACCGCGATCTCGCCGGGGGAGAACATCGCGGCCACCGCCCGCATCTCGATCGCGTCGGTGACGACCATCCCGTCGAAGCCGAGCTCGTCCCTGAGAAGCCCGGTCAGCACGGCACGGCTCAGCGTCGCCGGCGACGACGGATCGAGCGCGGGCACGAGCAGGTGGCCGGTCATGATGCTGCGTACCCCGGCGCCGATCGCGGCCTGGAACGGCGGCAGGTCGCGTTCGGCGAGCACCTCCCGCGAGGCGTGCACGGTGGGCAGCGCCAGGTGCGAGTCGGTGACGGTGTCGCCGTGGCCGGGGAAGTGCTTGGCGCAGGTGGCCACGCCCGCCCCCTGCACGCCGTTGACGTACGCGACCGTGTGGCGGGCGACGAGGCCGGGATCCGGCCCGAACGAGCGCACGCCGATCACGGGGTTGGCCGGGTTCGCGTTCACGTCGGCCGAGGGCGCGTAGTTCAGCGTGAGGTCGAGCTCGGCCAGCATCCTGCCGATCTGGCGGCCCACCCGCTCGGTAAGATCCACATTGTCGGCCACACCCAGCGCCCTGTTGCCGGGGAAGGAGCTGCCGGACAGGACTTCAAGCCGGGTGACCGTGCCGCCTTCCTCGTCGATGGCGACGACGGCGGCCGGATTCTCGGCCCGCAGCTGCCGCACGAGCTGCGCGTTGACGGCGTTGCGGGCGAACAGGACGGCCCCGCCGAGACCGTCGCCCAGCGCGCGGCGCAGCCAGTCGGGGGCGGAGGTCCCCTCGAACCCCGGATGCAGCACCGTCAGCGCCAGTCTGTACAGGTCACGGCTCATCGGCATTTTCCTTCACGATTATTGATCTGAAGGTAATTTTCTGTCATCGTCGCCCTCGACACAACCACCTCCCCCCGAGAGGCCATCCCCTATGCCGAGCAGAAGGACTCTCTTAAAGGGTCTCGCCCTCGCCGCCGCCGCTTCCGCCGTCCCGCTGCCTGCCTTCGCGCAGGCCGCCGTCGACAACACTGTGCCGCCGCTGCGCCAGATGCGCGGCATGTGGATCGCCTCCGTCGTCAACATCAACTGGCCGTCGAAGCCGGGGCTGACCGCCGACGAGCAGAAGGCCGAGTACCTCGCCTGGCTCGACGTGGCCGTGCAGCGCAAGCTCAACTCGGTGTTCGTGCAGATCAGGCCGACGGCGGACGCGTTCTGGCCGTCGCCGTACGAGCCGTGGTCCCAATACCTCACCGGCACGCAGGGCCAGGACCCCGGTTACGACCCGCTCGGGTTCGCCGTCGAGGAGACGCACAAGCGTGGCCTGGCCTTCCACGCCTGGTTCAACCCGTACCGCGTGTCGATGCAGGCCGACCCGGCCAAGCTGCACCCCGATCACCCCGGGCGCAAGCACCCCGACTGGATCCTGCCGTTCGGCGGCAAGCTCTACTACAACCCCGGCATGCCGGAAGTGCGGAAGTTCTGCCAGGACGCGATGATGGACGCGGTCACCCGCTACGACATCGACGGCCTGCACTTCGACGACTACTTCTACCCGGTCAACACCACGGCCTTCGACGACAGCGCCGCCTTCGCCAAGTACGGCGCCGGCTTCCCCGACCTGGCCGCCTGGCGGCGCAACAACGTGGACCTCATGGTGCAGGAGATGCAGCAGCGGGTCCTGGCGAGCAAGCCGGACATCGCCTGGGGCATCAGCCCGTCGGGCATCTGGCGCAACAAGGCGAGCGACCCGCTCGGCTCCGACACCAACGGCGGGCAGTCGTACGACAACCTGCACGCCGACACCCGCGGCTGGGTGAAGAAGGGCTGGCTGGATTACATCGCGCCGCAGCTCTACTGGTACATCGGGCAGCCGCCGGCCGACTACTCCAAGCTCGTGCCGTGGTGGTCCGACGTGGCGAAGGGCACGAACACGCTGCTGTGGATCGGGCAGCCCGCGTACAAGGCGGGCGACCCCGCCCAGCCCGCGCCGGAGTGGAAGAACCCCGCCGAGTTGTCCAACCACCTGACGCTCAACAGGAACCACCCCGAGATCAGCGGCGACATCTGGTACAACGCCAACGACGTCAAGGTCGACAGGATCGGCTCCATCACGACGGCCGTCGACGAGCACTACCAGCGGCCCGCGCTCGCGCCGGTGCTGCCCAGGCTCTCGAGCGGGGAGCCGCCGCGGCGGCCGGTGGTGGCGTACGCGCTGCGCCGCCAGGACGGCGTCGAGGTGCGGGCGGTGGCCACAGGCAGGGAGGAGCCGTTCCTGTTCGCGATCTTCCGCTTCGACGGGCACGCGTCCACCGGCGCCTTCGCCGACGCCCGTAACCTGGTCGCGGTCGTGCCGGGGGACCGGCAGATCCGGTGGACCGACCCGGACGGCAAGCGCGGCGACCACTACTACGCGGTGGCGGTGGACCGCGCCAACAGGACCAGCAAGCCCAGCAACGGATTCCGGGTCCTCTGAAATGCGCCGGCGACGCGGTTGCGAGCGTGCTTCGCCCACACGTGTCGCCGGCCATTGCCCTGACCTGCCTCGAGCCCGGCAAGTCGCCGCGTGCCGAAAGGCGTGCGGCGACCCACCGGGCTCACGAGCCCGTTCTCATGAGCATGGTGTTGTCCAGGTTCCGACGCTGCCGGAACCCCTCGCCGAAGCCCCGGTCGCGATCCAGTCCCTATGAAGCCCTGCGCCCAGCCGCCGAAGCCTGCTCGGCCGTGGCTGCGGCTCCCGATGACCTCTGCGGCGGCACCACAGGGGTCGGGCGCACCAGACCGAGCGCGACGACCTCGTTGGCCAGCCGCGTGCGCCGGTTGGTGCCCTCGGGAATCCTGAACTTCTGGTAGAGCCGCAGCAGATGTTGCTTGACCGCGGCCTCGGTCACGACCAGGTCGTCGGCGATCTCACGTGCGGTCGCCGGCGCGACGAACGCCTCGTCCGACAGCGCCGGCCGGCAGAGCGAGGTCAGCACGTCGACCTCACGCCTGGTCAGCTCGGGCGCCGCAGCCCTGCGCAGCTCCACCTCGGGGGTGAAGTCCTCACGGGGGACTCCGCCGATGCGGCCCCGCGCCGCACCGAACGAGACGACGTCGCCGTCGTCAAGGACCCTCCGGGCGATCGGCCTGCCGTTCACCCGCGTGCCGTTCCTGGACAGTCCCAGGTCGACGACGTACAGGTAGGGTCCTCGTCTGACGAATTCGGCATGGAGTCGCGAGACGCTGGGATCGGTGAGCCGGATGTCGACACCCCGGCCCCTTCCGACCGTCGTGATCTCGGGGCGCAACGGGATCACCTCGCCGGTGTCCTCGATGCGTATGAACGGCCCCTCCACTGGCGGTTCCTCCCCTTGTGAGGCAGCGTATGAACGGCACGCCTCCTCCTGGGCACGGCAGTTCCTCCCCAGGTAGCCCGCCGTAACTATTACTACAGCTCCGGCTTACCCAAACGAGGGGATGCGGAATCTCCTTTGCCGAAAGGAGAATCCGACGTGAAATTGGTCTGGACCTTTGCGGACGGTTTTGCCTGCTCACGGGTAGACTTCGGTCGAAGATAAGCGGAGGAAACACTCATGGCGGACAAGCCCACGAAAGGCCTGGCCGATGTCGTAGCCGCGTCCACAGCGCTGAGCGACATTGACGGTAAGGCCGGTCGGCTCTTCTACCGTGGATACGACATCCACGACCTGGCCGGCCGCGCGACGTTCGAAGAGACCTCACACCTGCTGCAACGTGGCAAGCTGCCCACCCGCTCGGAGCTGGACGCCTACGGCGAGGAGCTGGCGCGAGGCAGGGAGCTCGGTGCCCTGGTGTCCGCGAACATCGCCGAGATCGCCGAGAAGCAGAAACCCATGGAGGCGCTGCGCTCGCTGGTCTCGCTTTCGGGCGCGGACGATCCGGACAAAGACTCCATCGCCCCCGACGCCAACCTGCGCAAGGCCGCCCGCCTGGTCGCGCAGCAGCCGCTCCTCGTCGCCCGCTATCACGCCGCCCGCACCGGCGGCAGCATCCCCGAACCCGACCCGTCGCTGAGCATCGCGGCCAACTTCCTGCTCCAGGTCACCGGACGCACCCCCGAGCCACGCGAAGTCGAGATCTTCGACGAGTGCCTCGTGCTGCACGCCGACCACACCATGAACGCCTCCACGTTCGCCGCCCGTGTCTGCGCCGCCACACTGTCGGACATGCACTCCGCCATCGTCGCCGCCATCGGCACTCTGAAGGGCCCCCTGCACGGCGGCGCGAACGAGCAGGTCATGAAGACGCTGGAGTCGATCCCCGAGGACGGGGTGGCCCAGGCCGTACGCGACAAGCTGGCCGCGCACGAGAAGATCATGGGCTTCGGGCACCGCGTCTACAAGACCGAGGATCCGCGCGCCACCCACCTGCGCAGGATGTCGGCGGAGCTGGCCGAGGCCAAGGGCGACGACCGCTATTACCGGATGTCCAAGGAGATGGAGGAGGTCGTCTTCGAGGAGAAGGGCCTCTACCCGAACGTCGACTTCTACGCTGCTTCTGTGTATCACTATCTCGGCGTCCCGACGGACCTGTTCACGCCGGTCTTCTCGATCAGCCGCATGTCCGGCTGGACGGCTCATGTCATCGAGCAGCACGCCGACAACCGTTTGATCCGCCCCGACAGCGAATACATCGGTGAGACGGACCAGAAGTGGAAGCCGCTAGAAGAGCGTTGAGCGACTGTTGAGCGATCAAGGGACCGAACGTGAGAGCTGGGGACCGTACCCGCTGATTCTTGCGGGTGCGGTCGTCGGCGTGCTCGTGATCTTCTTCGTGGACCCGCGCTGGGGCGGGTTCGCGCTGGGCGCCGCCGTCATGGTCGGCGCCGCGCTGCGGTTCGCCGGGTACGGCGGCCAGTTGTCCGTCCGCAGCAAGCGCATCGACGTCACCACGCTGGCCGTGTTCGGCTTCGTGATGGTGCTGACCTCGCTGCTGCTGGACAGCAACGAGCTCAAGGCGTTCATCCTGTCCCTTTTCGCCCGTTGACCAGACGGTCCGATAGCCTCAACGCATCCATTCATTGAAGGGGAACCATTCGCATGCCCAAGATCAAGGTGGAGGGGCCGGTCGTCGAGCTTGACGGCGACGAGATGACCCGGATCATCTGGCAGTTCATCAAGGACCAGCTGATCCTTCCGTACCTCGACGTCGATTTGAAGTACTACGACCTCGGCATCGAGCACCGGGACGCCACGGACGACCAGGTCACCATCGACGCCGCCAACGCCATCAAGAAGTACGGCGTCGGTGTGAAATGCGCCACCATCACCCCGGACGAGGCGCGGGTGGAGGAGTTCGGCCTCAAGAAGATGTGGAAGTCCCCCAACGGGACCATCCGCAACATCCTCGGTGGTGTCATCTTCCGCGAGCCGATCATCATGGAGAACGTGCCGCGGCTCGTTCCCGGCTGGACCAAGCCGATCGTCGTCGGCCGTCACGCCTTCGGCGACCAGTACCGCGCCACCGACCTGAAGGTCCCCGGCGAGGGCACGCTGACCCTGACGTTCACCCCCAAGGACGGCTCCGAGCCGATCGAGCTGGACGTCTACGACTTCCCCGGCGGCGGCGTCGCGATGGCGATGTACAACCTGGACGAGTCGATCCGCGACTTCGCCCGCGCGTCGATGCGCTACGGCCTGGCCCGCAACTACCCGGTCTACCTCTCCACGAAGAACACGATCCTCAAGGCGTACGACGGCCGCTTCAAGGACCTGTTCGCCGAGGTCTTCGAGACCGAGTTCAAGGACGAGTTCGACAAGGCCGGCCTGACCTACGAGCACCGCCTCATCGACGACATGGTCGCCGCGGCGCTCAAGTGGGAGGGCGGCTACGTCTGGGCGTGCAAGAACTACGACGGTGACGTGCAGTCCGACACGGTCGCGCAGGGCTTCGGCTCGCTCGGCCTGATGACCTCGGTGCTGATGACCCCCGACGGCAGGACCGTCGAGGCCGAGGCCGCGCACGGCACGGTCACCCGCCACTACCGCCAGCACCAGCAGGGCAAGCCCACCTCCACCAACCCGATCGCCTCGATCTTCGCGTGGACCCGTGGCCTGGCCCACCGGGGCAAGCTCGACAACACCCCCGCCGTGACGGAGTTCGCCAACGCGCTGGAGCAGGTCTGCATCGAGACCGTCGAGGGCGGTCAGATGACCAAGGACCTCGCGCTCCTGATCGGCGGCGACGCCAAGTGGCTGACCACCCAGGACTTCCTGGCCGCGCTGGACGAGAACCTCAAGAAGAAGATGTCCGCCTAGTCGAATACGGCCTCTACCTGCGGTTTCGCCGCGAGGTGGGGGCCGTTTCGCATGCCTGGGCCGTCACGGCTTCGGATCGGGCGCGAAGACGGCCGAAAGGACCGGCCAGTCCCCCCGACCATCCCGCAACCGAGCGATCTTCCCCTTCATCTCCTGGACTTCCTCGATATCGACCCGCGAGACCTCCGCTGAAGATCACTCACGTGCGGAAAACGGGGCTGGCGGGCTCAACAAATCCTCAACACAAGCTCAACGCAGGAGTTCCTATCGTCCATGGCATCGATCGGTGCTAGGTGAAGGGGGAACGGCATGAGCCACATGGTCAAGACATTCGGGGCGCTGGCGATCGCAGGCGCCATGGGGGCGGCCCTGCTAAGTGGATCGGCCGCGGCGTCGGCCGCCACGCTGCCCGGGTGCGGCGGACCGAGTCCAGTCAACGTCGACGACGGCTGGGGCGTCATGCGAGGGTCGTTCAACCTCAAGACCGCTCCGTACGCCGCGTGCGGGAACGTCACCAAGCTCCACGCGGGCCAGGTCCTGTACTTCCACTGCTGGACGCGGAACAAGTACGGCAAGTACTGGGTGTACGTCCGTGTCAAGGGCACCGGGACGCACGGCTGGATGAGCAAGGACAACCTGCGCAGCATCAGGAACACCCAGAGGCAGGACTGCAGCGTCGAGGAGCACCGCGACTTCATCTGACGGTTCGGTCCTGGACGCCGGGGCACGCGGTCCACACCGGGACGCCGATGAGCTGCACTGCGAGAACCTCCGCCGGCGGTTCAGGCGAGTGCCAGGAGGGCGCGGGCGTTCGCGCTGCCCTGGCGGTCGCCGGTCTGCTCGAAGACCTCCAGTGCCGCGCTGGCCAACTCGCGCGTGCGCTCGGCCGCGCCCTCCGCCCGGTTGACCTTGGCCAGCGCCAGCAGGGCGTGCGCGTCGAGCAGCCGGTCGCCGAGGCGGACGGCGATGCCCCTGGCCTGCTCGGCGGCGGCCCTGGCGGCCGCCTTGGCGCCCTGCGCCTGGTGCACCGCGGACAGCTCCAGCAGCGTGTCGGCCTGCCGGTGCCGGTCGCCCAGCTCGGCCAGGTGCCCGACGGCGGCCCGCAGCCGCGCGGCGGCCTCGTCGAGCCGGCCCGCGCGGCGCAGCACGACGCCGAGCACCTGCTCGGCGTCGGCGGCGTCGCGCTCGTTCTCCGCGCCCTCCAGGCACGTGAGCAGGGCCCGCTCCGCCTCCTCCAGCCGGCCCAGCTCCAGGTGCACGCGGCCGAGCCGGCGCCTGGTGTGGTTGACGTCGCGGCTCCTGCCTGATTGCCCGGCCTGGCGCAGGAACATGGCCAGCGCCACCCGCAGCTTCGCGTGCGCGCGGTCCCACTCCCGCTCGGCCAGGTGCAGGTCGCCCTGGTCCAGCAGGGCGAGCGCCTCGCCCCGGTCGTCTCCCGCCCGGCGCGCCGACTCCAGCGCCGGCCCCGCCACGGCCTGCCAGTCGTCGAGGAACCGATGCCGCTCCAGGAACGGCACCAGCAGGTGCGCCAGCCGCCAGCACCCATCGTCCAGCCCCGCCGCGTGCAGGTCGGCGACGAGGCTCACGAGGAACGCCCGCTCGGCCGCCAGCCACTCCACCGACTCCCTGATGTCCCTGGTCGCCACGGCCGTGGCCGGATCGCCCGACACCAGCGAGAACCGCGACGCCCGCACCCTGGCCTGCACCACCTCCGACAGGGTCGCCAGCACGCCGGGCACCGGCTGCTCGCGGGCGAACAGCCGGGTCAGGCCGTGCAGCCGGTAACGCACCTGGCCCGCCACGTCCACCCCGTGCGTCTCCAGCAGGCCGGCGTCCACCAGCGCCTCCGCCTGCCCGCCCAGCTGCTCGGTCACCCAGTCCGCGAAGTCGGGCGCGGACAGCGCGCCGAGCCCGCGCAGCGTCAGCTTGGCCGCCTCGGGCAACCCGTCGAACCCGATCGCGAACACGCTCCGCACCGTCAGATCGCCCGCGTGCAGCCGGTCCAGCCGCTCGTGCTCGTCCTCCAGCAGCCCCACCAGGTAGTCGACGGTCCACCCAGGCCGGGCCGCCAGCCGGGAGCCCGCGATGCGCAACGCGATCGGCAGGCCGCCGCAGAAGCGCGCCAGCCTGCGCAGAGCGTCGTCCGCGGCCCGTCCCGAGCTCCTGACCAGCAGCTCCAACGCCTCGGCGTCGTCGAGCACGCCTACCGAGAGCCGCAGCGCGCCGGTCAGGCCGCCGAGCGGGGAACGGCTGGTCACGACCGTCGGGCACGCGCTCAGCAGCGGCCGCACCTGCGCCTCGTTGACGGCGTTGTCCAGCACCACCAGCAGCCGGCGGTTGGCGGTGTAGGTGCGGAACAGCCGTTCGCGCTGCTCCGGCGACGCCGGTATCGCCTGCGCCGGACAGCCCAGCCAGCGCAGGAAGTCCTCCAGCACCGCCGCCGGGGTCGTGGTCTCGCGCAGGTCGGCGTACAGGATGCCGTCGGGGAAGCGCTCACGTCGCAGCCACGCCGCGTGCGCCGCCAGCGCCGACTTGCCCGCCCCCGCCTGGCCGTGCAGCACGACCAGGCCGCCTATCACCCGCTCCAGCAGGTCCGCGCGGCCGGTGAAGTCGGTCATGTCGGGCGGCAGCAGCACCGGCGGCCCGGCCGAGACGTGCAGCGACACGTCGTCGTACAGCATGCGGTGGTAGAGCAGCTGGAGCTCCGGGTCGGGCTCGATCGCGTGGCCGCCGTCGAGCTGGTCGCGCAGCACCGCGTACGCCGCCAGCGCGTCCACCCGGCGGCCGCTGCGGTAGAGCGCCAGCATGTACTGGCCGCGGAAGCGCTGCCACATCGGGTGCTGCTTGGTCAGCTGCCTCAGCTCGGCCAGCAGCTCACGGTGCCGGCCCGCGTCCAGGTCCGCCTGCACCCTGCGCTCCAGGGCGAGCAGCCGCAGCTCCTCCAGCTCCTCGCGCAGCAGCCGGGTCTCCACCCAGCGCTCGCCCTCGGGGTCCACGTCCTCCAGGACCTCGCCCCGCCACAGAGCCAGCGCGTCCTCGTACGCCCCCCGGTCCACGAGCAGCCGGAACCGGTCCACGTCCAGGAGGCCGTCGCCGAGGTTGAGCACGTACGAGCCGGACACGGTCGTGATCACGTCTGGGCCGATCAGCCGGCGCAACTGGCCCACATAGCCGCGGATCAGGGAGTCGGACCGGTCGCCGCCCTCGCGCGGCCACAGCAGCCGGCGCAGCCGCTCGGCCGTCAGCGGGCGACCGGCGTTCAACAGGAACATCGCCAGCAGGTCACGGTGCTTCGGCACGGTCGGCGTGCGGTCCCGCCCGTCGCCGTCGCGCACCTCGAGCGGCCCCATGATGCGAAATTCCATGCGATCTTCCTTCTCGGGGAGATGTCGATCAGAATGGCACACTTGATGGCTCCTCTCACTCGCGCCGATCCGCACCGGCTCGTCGACTCCTGGCTCGCCGGGCGGCTGGCCCAGACGGCCAGGGCGTCGTCTACGAGGCGTACGGCGAGCCGGGCGAGCGGGTCGCGATCAAGGTGCCCAGGTCCGAGGGCGCGGAGGCGCGGGCCAGGCTGGCCAAGGAGGCGGCGGCGGCCCAGCGGGTCGCCTCGTTCTGTACGGCCAAGGTGATCGAGGCGCAGGTCGAGGCGGCCAGCTCGACGGCCCCTTCGCCTTCAGCCCGGACGGCCGTCAGGTGGCCTTCGCCGGCCCGGACCGGCTCACCTTGTGGGACGGCGACATCAGGACCCGGATCGCCCAGTTCTCCGCGGTGCCGGTCAGCGAGGCCGCCGTGCTCGCCTGGTCATCTGACGGGCGCACGATCGCCTCGTACGAGAAGGGCATGCGCGTGCAGGTGTGGGACGTGCCGAGCCGGCAACCGCTGGGAATCGTCTTCGACGGTAAGCAGAGCCTGGATGAGGTCGGCGACGGGTGGATGGCGTTCTCGGCGGACGGCACGAAACTGCACACCGCCACCGTCGATGGCACCGTGCGCGTGCATGACGTGAACGAGCGGCACGTGGCCGCGACGGTGTGCGCACGCGCGGGCCGTACACTCACCGCCGCTGAATGGTCCCGCCACCTGCCCGGCATCGAGCCTTTCACGTTGTGCCGATCCGCGGGACCGGCAGCCCGCGGGTCCACATCCGGAAGCGAACGCCGTAGTGGGCGCTGACCGAGAGCCACCAGCCGCGCAAGCGATGTCGAACACGTTCGGAGGGAACTTGCCCCTGCTTCTGCTGCGCTCACGCTGGCCGGCCCACCCCCCATGAATCCAGCCTGGGTCGACTCGTTCACCAGGATTTGGGCCGTCTGTGAGCTGTCCGAGGTAGGCCGACGATGACAGAGGTTGATCGGTGGTGACGGCTGCGACGCACGCCAGCGCGATTCTCGACACCTGCCGTGCATGTCGGCGGAACGGCCTGACAGTCCCTCAACAAGAAGCTGGCCTGACCGTCCACCGCAGCGTTCTCGCTAAAAGGGCCGCCGACGTGCGGCCCTTTCCCATGTCTTGACAGTGCGGCGGCGTGGCGTAGTTGATCACCTGGGTAAGAGCCCCCTCGTAACAGTCGTACGCGTCTCGGGGGGTTCGAATGCGACTGCGTATTTCCAGTGGGCTGGGGGTGCTCGCCGCCGCGGTGCTCCTGGCCGGGTGCGACTCGCAGCCCGACACCGCCAAGATGGCGGACACCAAGGCGAACACCGCCGGCAAGGTCAAGGTGGACAAGGCCGCCAAGGCCAAGGCCGCCGCCAAGGTGAAGGCGAACGAACTGGGGCAGATCCCGGTGTTGATGTTCCACCGGATCGTGGAGAAGCCGGCCACCACCGACGACCGCTCGCCGCAGCAGTTCCGCGCGGACCTGGAGCGGCTGGTCAAGGAGGACTACGTGCCGATCACGGCCGCCGAGATGGTGGCCGGCAAGATCGACATCCCGGCCGGCAAGCATCCCGTGGTCCTCACCTTCGACGATTCCTCGCCCTCGCAGCTCACGCTGAACGAGATGGGCACTCCGCAGAAGGACACGGCCGTCGCGATCATGCAGGACGTGGCCGCCAAGCACCCGGGCTTCCGACCGGTCGCCACCTTCTACGTCACGCGCGACATGTTCGGCAAGACCGGCCGCGAGGAGCAGGCCCAGATGCTGATGTGGCTGAAGGACAACGGGTTCGAGATCGGCAACCACACCCGCGATCACTTCGACCTGCGTACACGCTCGCACAAGGAGGTCGAGGAGCAGATCGGCACGATCGGCCAGCAGATCACCTCGCTGTCCTACGTCAAGCCCACCACGATCGCCCTTCCGTACGGCAACCAGCCGCGTAAGAAGGACTGGGCCATGCGCGGCAAGCACTACAACCACCAGGGCGCGTTCCTGGCGGGCTACACGCCGGCTCCGGCGCCGTTCAGCAAGGCGTTCGACGCGGCCGGCATCCCGCGCATCAAGGCCATGGAGAAGAAGGGCGACTGCTCCCAGTTCTGCTCGCACGCCTGGCTGGACTGGCTGAAGAACAACCCGGACATGCGTTACACCTCCGACGGGGACGTCAGCACGGTGGCGTACCCGAAGTTCAAGGCGCCGTACCTGCGTAAGACGTTCGCCAAGTGGAGCCTGCCGTACTAGCCGGCTTTCGTGGTGAACGTGATGCCCGCGCGTCGCAGCCGGTCGATGAGCGCATGCCCCATGGCCGAGGCCGTCGTCAGCTGTCCCGCGCGGTCGGGCACCTCGTCGAAGGCCAGGCACAGGGCCGACTCGCCGAGCATCTTGGCGGTCTCGCCGTACCCGGGATCGCCGCCGGCCACCTCGGTGATCACGCGCTCGCCCCCACCCTCGCCCAGGAACGTGACCTTGAACCAGCTCTTCGCGCGCCGCTCGGGCGACGGGCCCTCGCCCGGTCGCAGCCGGCTCTGGATCAGCCGGCGGGCCGGCGGGATGATCGCGAGCGCCGCGAACGCGCCCGCGCCCGCCGCCGTCGCCACCGCCTGCGGGAACGTCCTGACGGCGTAGTGCTGGCGGTAGGAGAAGTCAGGGCCGTAGCGGTCGAGCAGGCGGGCCGAGTAGCCGACGATGGACGGATCGACGGTGGGCATCGGCAGCGCCCATCCCCCCACGTACCGCAGGCCGCCGGGTGACGAGCTCACCTTGCGTTCCTTCAGCCTCGGCTCGGCGGACCGGCGCTGGGCGGCGGCCTCGGCCATCTGACGGGCGCGGCCGAACATGGTCATGGCGGTGGCCAGCGTGCCGCCGGACGGGCGCATGCTCGCCCGCAGGAAGCCGCTGACGGAGAGCGGGACGCCCTCGGGGAGCAGGCTGACGGTGTAGAGCACGCCGAGGTCCCACGGGACGGAGTCGAAGCCGCAGGCGTGCACGATCTTGGCCCCGCTCCTGGCGGCCTGGTCGTGGTGGCGTAGGTAGGTCCGGTCCACGAACTCGGGCTCGCCCGTCAGATCCAGGTAGTGGGTGCCCGCTTCGGCGCAGGCGGCGACCAGGGGCTCGCCGTACGTGACGTACGGGCCGACCGTGGTGACCAGGACGCGTGTCTGGCGGGCGAGCTCGGCCAGCGCGGCCGGGTCGGCTGCGTCGGCGATCATGATCGGCACATCGAGCCCGAGCGCCTCCAGCTTGGCGCGGTCGCGTCCGGCCAGCGCCCACCGGGTGCCGGGGGCGGCGGCACCGGCGAGGTAGGCGGCAGTGAGCGCGCCGGTGAACCCGCTCGCGCCGAAGAGCACAATGTCGTAGGGACGATCCATGATCTCGAGCCTTCCCGCGATCGGCCGCGCGCGCAAGGCGCTACTTGACTTCCGGCTCTGACAGGTGAGGCAATTCGTGACCTCACGAACGGTTAACGAAACCCTGAGAGGTTGCTGAGCGTCGTAAAGTTTGCGTCGTTGGGGTTGGTGAAAACGTGGGGAATGACGAATGCCGCAGATCTCGCCGCTGATGGCCGGCGATCCCACCCACCTGGGGTCATTCCGGCTGTCCGGACGGATCGGGGAAGGCGGTCAGGGCATCGTCTACCTCGGCGTCAACGAGGAGGGCGAGCGCGCGGCCATCAAGTTGCTGCACGTGAAGTTCTCCGGTGACACGATCGCGAGGTCGCGTTTCGCCAGGGAGTTGAAGGCGGCGCAGCGGGTGGCGTCGTTCTGCACGGCCAGGGTGATCGAGGCCGATCTCGACGGCGACACGCCGTACATCGCGAGTGAATACATCGACGGCCGGTCGCTCAGGGAGATCGTCGAGACCGACGGCCCGATCAGCGGCACGGCGCTCGACCGGCTCGCGATCGGTGCCGCCACCGCGCTCACCGCCATCCACCACGCGCAGATCGTGCACAGGGACTTCAAGCCCGACAACGTGCTGATCGCCGCCGACGGGCCGCGTGTGGTGGACTTCGGCATCGCCCGGATCATCGACTCCACAGGGACGATCACCAGCCGGGCCATCGGCACGCCCGCCTACATGGCGCCCGAGCAGATCGCCGGGGATGACATCGGGCCGTACACCGACGTGTTCTCCTGGGGCGCGACCATCGCGTTCGCGGCGACCGGGCAGGCCGCGTTCGAGGGCAAGTCCATCGCCACCGTGCTCAACCGGATTCTCAACCACGAGGTCGACGTCGGCATGCTGCCGGAGCCGCTGCGCGGCGTGGTGCGCTCCGCGCTGGCCAAGACGGCCGCCGAGCGGCCCTCGGCCGACCAGATCCTGCTGCGGCTGCTCGGGCAGTCGACCGGGGTGGGGGCGTCCACGGCCGTGCTCACCCGGGGCGTGCAGGTGGCCAGCGACGACACCACGCCGTTCAGGAGGGTGTCGGCCGGATCGATCACCGACAAGGGCTCCGCTTCGCTGGTGCCCGCCCACTCCGGCCCCTCAGCTCAGGAGGAAACGCCCGCCACGGGTCAAGGCGCCGTGACGGTGATGCCCGGCGGGTCAGGAGGCATGACCCCGCCGCCGGACGCAGGCCGGGAGCCGTACCCGATGACCGCGCCGTCAGGGCCGGTGCGGCGCCGCGCCAAACTGTGGATCGCGTTCGGCACGGCGCTCGCCCTGGTCGCCGCCGCGGCGGCGGCGCTGGCGCTGAACGGCTGGCCGCCGCTCGCGTTCCAGGAGGAGCGCGAGCCGAGCCCGGAGCCCACGAAGTCGTTCGCCTCGGTGGCGGACAAGGTCGCGCAGACCAAGGAGATCGTGATCGGCGTGAAGGGCGACCTGCCCGGCGTCGGGCTGCAGAACGGCGAGGACTTCCAGGGCTTCGAGATCGAGATCGCCCGGCGTGTCGCCGAAGGGCTGGGCGCCGAGCGCACGCGGTTCGTCAGGGTCAGCCGGGACGACCGGCCGATGGGGCTGGCCGAGGGCAGGGTGGACCTCGTCGTCGCGACCTTCGCGATCGACGAGGGCCCGACCCAGTTCGCGGGCCCCTACTACCTGGCGCACCGCGACGTCCTCGTCAGGGCGGGCAGCGGCATCGACTCGATCGAGGACCTCAAGGGCAAGAGGGTCTGCGCCCCCAACAGCCCGTCCGTCGGCGAGGTGCAGGACCGGGTGAAGGTCAAGCCCGTGCCGGCCGGCAACATGGCCCTCTGCATGGACAAGCTCAGGAACGACGAGGTGGACGCGATCCCCGGTGAGGACCTCATCCTGGCCGGCTTCGCCAACCGCGAGAACCTCCGCTACAAGGTCCTCGGCGCCAAGCTGAGCAACGAGCGCTACGCCGTCGGCATCAGGAACGGCGACGCGAAGACCTGCAAGGCCGTGAACGGCATCATCGCCGACCTCTACCGCACCGGCGCGCTCAAGCAGCTCATGTCCAAGTATTTCGGCAAGGTTGAGTTCAAGCCGGAGCTGGAGCAGCCCGCGATGGAAACCTGCGGATGACGAGGGGGTAACATCCCCAACGTCAACAATCCTGCTGCGAGTTAGGGGAAGGCTATGGCGTCGTCAGCCACTGCGCCCGTCAAGGTGACCGTCACCGGAGCCGCCGGCCAGATCGGCTACGCACTGCTGTTCCGCATCGCGTCGGGGCAGCTGCTCGGCGCCGACGTGCCGGTCAAGCTCAGCCTGCTGGAGATCACGCCGGCCCTGAAGGCGGCCGAGGGCACCGCGATGGAGCTGGACGACTGCGCGTTCCCGCTGCTGTCCGGCATCGAGATCACCGATGACCCCAATGTCGCCTTCAACGGCGCGAACGTCGGGCTGCTCGTCGGCGCCATGCCGCGCAAGGCCGGCATGGAGCGCGGCGACCTGCTCGGCGCCAACGGCGGCATCTTCGGCCCGCAGGGCAAGGCGATCAACGACCACGCCGCCGACGACATCAGGGTCCTGGTCGTGGGCAACCCGGCCAACACCAACGCGCTCATCGCCCAGCAGCACGCGCCCGACGTGCCGGCCGACCGCTTCACCGCGATGACGCGGCTCGACCACAACCGCGCGCTGTCGCAGCTCGCCGCCAAGCTCCAGGTCCCGGTCACCGAGATCAAGAAGATGACGATCTGGGGCAACCACTCCGCCACGCAATACCCCGACCTGTTCCACGCCGAGGTCGGCGGCAAGGTCGCGGCCGAGCAGGTCGACTCGGAGTGGCTGAAGGAGACGTTCATCCCGACGGTGGCCAAGCGCGGCGCCGCCATCATCGAGGCCCGCGGCGCCTCCTCGGCCGCCTCGGCCGCCAACGCCGCGATCGACCACGTCTACGACTGGGTCAACGGCACCGACTGGACCTCGGCCGCTGTCGCCTCCGACGGCTCGTACGGCGTCCCCGAGGGCCTCATCTCGTCGTTCCCCGTCCGCGCGGCGAACGGCAGGTTCGAGATCATCCAGGGCCTCGAGATCGACGCCTTCTCCCGCGAGCGGATCGATGCCAGCGTCCGCGAGCTGGAGGAGGAGCGCACCGCGGTGAAGGAGCTCGGCCTCATCTGATGTGGCGAGAAAGCCCCCCGACCGGCGCGGGGGGCTTTTCTCATGGGCTCACCCCGCTCTGTGCGGGGCAGGACGTGGGTTGTACGGCCGGAGCGGGCTGCGGGGTCGTGAAGACGACACCGGCGGCCGCCAGGAGGCTGCCCGTCATGATGAGGGCACCATAGATCAGCTTCGTGACCCTTGGTGAAAAGCTCCTCACGTTTCGGTATCACAGCACATATTCGGCCGGAGTATGTGGCTTATTTGCCAGAAAGTGCGTCCCACGCGTCGGAGACGATGTCGCGCAGCGCCGGCCGCTCGGCCTTCCAGCCCAGCTCACGCTGGATCTTCGCGGACGAGGCCACCAGCACGGCGGGGTCTCCGGCCCTGCGCTCGCCCACGACGGCGGGGATCTCGTGGCCGGTGACCTCGCGGCAGACCGAGATCACCTCCTGCACGCTGAACCCCGTGCCGCTGCCCAGGTTGTAGATCTTGTGCTCGCCCGGCGCGATCGCCTCCAGCGCCAGCAGGTGCGCCCGCGACAGGTCGGCCACGTGGATGTAGTCACGCACGCAGGTCCCGTCCGGCGTCGGGTAGTCGGTGCCGAACACGCTCACCGACGCGCGCTCGCCGGTGGCGACCTTCAGCACGTTCGGGATGAGGTGGGTCTCGACGGCGTGGCGCTCGCGGTAGCGGCCGTAGGCGCCGGCCACGTTGAAGTAGCGCAGGCTCACCGCGCCCAGCCCGCGGATGCGCGCGTACGCGCTCAACGCGGTGTCCACGGCCAGCTTGGTGGCGCCGTACGGGTTGGTCGGGCGCGTCGGGTCGTCCTCCTGGATCGGGGAGCGCTCGGGCTCGCCGTACGTGGCCGCCGTCGAGGAGAACACGATCTTGCCTACGCCCTTGTCCCGCATGGCCTCGAGCAACGCCAGCGTCCCGCCGAGATTGTTCTCCCAGTAGAGTCCCGGCTTCTGCACCGACTCGCCCACCAGCGACTTGGCCGCGAAGTGCAACACCGCGTCCACGCCGTCGAGCGCGTCGCCCGCGGCGGCGAGGTCTGCGCGGACAAAACGGGCACCCTCCGGCACCGCGTCCTCATGCCCGGTTGACAGGTCGTCGAGCACTGTCACCTCGTGTCCCGCCTCGACCAGCTGCGCCGCGACGACGCTGCCGACGTATCCGGCCCCTCCGGTGACCAGCAGTCTCATGTTGGCTCCTGTTCAAATATGTTTGATTTTGTATGGCTTGGCGTTCAGCATACGCTGGAAACCACCCGAGTACGCTGCCAACCACCATGTTTGACACCGTCGCGGCCAACATCGCCCTGGTTCTCATCTTCATTCTGACCGGGGGTTTCTTCGCCGCGGCCGAAATGGCGCTGGTCTCCCTCCGGGAGAGCCAGGTCCGCAAGCTCGCCGAACGCGGCCGCAGGGGCGAACGCGTGGCCAAGCTCGCCCGTGACCCCAACCGATTCCTCTCCGCCGTGCAGATCGGCGTCACCGTGGCCACCATGTTGTCGGCCGCGTTCGGCGCCGACCGGCTGGCCGCCCAGCTCGTGCCCGTGCTCGAAGGGTGGCGCGTGCCCGAGGCCGTGGCCCCCGTGCTCGCGCTCGTGCTGGTGACGCTGGCGATCTCGTACGTGTCGCTCGTGCTCGGTGAGCTCGCCCCCAAACGTCTGGCCCTGCAGCGGGCCGAAGGGCTCTCGCTCAGGGTGGCTCCTTTCCTGGACTGGATCGCCACCCTGTCGCGCCCGATCATCTGGATGTTGTCGAGGTCCACCGACGGCGTGGTCAGGCTGCTCGGCGGCAATCCGAAGGCCGACAGGGAGGAGGTCACCACCGAGGAGCTGCGCGACATGGTGGTCGGGCACACCGACCTGACCGCCGACGAGCGCAAGCTGATCGCCGAGGTGTTCGCCGCGGGGAAACGACAGCTCAGGGAGGTGATGCTGCCACGGACGGAGGTGGAGTTCATGGAGGCCGACACGCCGCTGGTCGAGGCTGCGCGCGAGGCCGCCAGGCTGCCGCACTCCCGCTTCCCGGTCTACCGCGAGTCGTACGACGAGGTCATCGGGTTCGTCCACGTCCGTGACATCCTCGATCCCGAGCTCGCCGGCCGCGCCGAGCCGATCAGCGCGGTCGTGCCGATCCGCCCCGCCAAGTTCGTGCCCGCCTCCAAACGCCTGCTCACCACCCTGAACGAGATGCGCGACGAGGGCCAGCATCTGGCGATCGTCGTGGACGAGTACGGCGGCACCGCCGGCATCGTCACCATGGAGGACCTCGTCGAGGAGCTGATCGGGGACATCAGGGACGAGTACGACGTCGAGGAGGACGTCGTCATCCTGCCCGCCGGCGAGATCGAGATCGACGGCCTGACGAACCTCAACGACTTCGCCTCCGAGACCGGCATCAGGCTGCCCGACGGCCCGTACGAGACGCTGGGCGGGTTCGTCATGGCCATGCTGGGCCACGTGCCCGTCCTCGGGGAGCGTGTGGAGGCCTCGGGATTCGAGCTGACCGTCACCGAGCTCGACGGCCGCCGGGTCGCCCGGGTGAGGGTGAAACGCCGACCGGTCGCCGAGTCGCCGCCCGACCAGGATTCCTGACACAATTGCCTGCTATGGCCAGACCTCGTGTTCTCTCCGGCATCCAGCCCACAGCGGACTCCTTCCACCTGGGCAACTACCTGGGTGCGGTCCGCCAGTGGGTCACCCTGCAGGAGACCCACGACGCCTTCTACTGCGTGGTCGACCTCCACGCGATCACCGTGCCGACCGAGCCCGCCGCCCTGCGCCGCCGCAGCCGCGTGGCCGCCGCGCAGCTCTTCGCCGCGGGCCTCGACGCGGAGCGTTCCACGGTCTTCGTGCAGTCGCACGTACGCGAGCACACCGAGCTCGCCTGGATCCTGATCTGCCTCACCGGCATGGGCGAGGCGGGCCGGATGACGCAGTTCAAGGACAAGTCCGCCAAGTTCGGGGAGAGCGCGGCCAGCGTCGGGCTGTTCACCTACCCGATCCTGCAGGCCGCCGACATCCTGCTCTACCAGGCCAACGCGGTGCCGGTGGGGGCCGACCAGAAGCAGCACCTGGAGCTGACGCGCGACCTGGGCCAGCGCTTCAACCACCGCTTCGGTGACACGTTCACGCTGCCGGAGCCGTACATTCTCAAGGAAGTCGAGAAGATCACCGATCTGCAGGACCCGACGGCGAAGATGTCCAAGTCGTCGTCGAGCCCGGCCGGGATCCTGGACGTCCTGGAGCAGCCTGGGCCGCTGCGGAAGAAGATCATGCGGGCGGTCACGGACACGGGGACCGAGGTCCTGTTCGACGAGGAAAACAAGCCCGGCATCTCCAACCTGCTGCGCATCCAGTCCGCGCTGACCGCCACGCCCATTCCCGAGCTGGTCGCCCGCTACGAGGGGCAGGGATACGGCACGTTCAAGAAGGACGTGGCCGAGGCGGTCTTGGAGACGTTCGCGCCGATCCGGGAGCGTACGGAGAAGCTGCTGTCGGACGAGAAGGAGCTGGACCGGCTGCTGGCCGTGGGCGCGGAGCGCGCCGCGACGGTGGCCAGGCAGACCATGGCCGCGGTCCGCGACCGGGTCGGCTTCCTCCCCACGCTCTGACTCCCGAGCCGTGGCGGTCCGTCCGGGCGGGAGGCCGGCCGGCGGTGGTCAGGGGCGACGGAGGTCGGCCGCCAGCTCGGCGGCTGCCGCGTAGTCGGTGGCGAGCGCCTCGCGCTCGGCCGGGGTCAGGTCCATCGCCTCCACCTCCGCCAGCACCGCCACCGCGCCGTCGTGGTCACCGGTACGCACCCGCAGCTCAGCCAGGTAGACCAGGGCCGGCGCCCGTTGGACGGCAGGGGCGTCGGCGTGCCGGGCGAGGCCGTTCTCCAGCACGCGGATCCCCGCCTCCTCATCCCCATGAGAGTCGGCCTGCCGGGCGGCCGCGGCCACCGCTCGGGCCAGCCGGCCCTCCGACGGCCCCGGCTCGTCGGCGTCCTCCTGGTACCGGCTGATCCGCGTCCCTGTACACGTACGTGCCGGGCAAGGCGGAGCTGCTGGAGCTGATGGTCGAGCGGGTGGCGGGCGCCCAGCCGCTCCCTGCCGCCCGCGCCGAGTGGCGGGCCGGGCTGCGTGACATGGCCGCCGCCGACCTGGCCGCCTACCGCGCCCATCCGTGGCTGCTGCAGGAGTCCACGTCGCGGACCGTCTTCGGGCCGAACGTCCTCACCCGGTACGAGGCCACGCTGGCCCTGCTCGACGGGCACGGCCTGGCCGCCATCGACGTCGTCGGCTGTGTGGCGGCCGTGGAGTCGTACACGCGGGGCGCGGCGTCAGCGGTCGTCGAGGCCGAGCAGGCGCCCGCGCACACCGGCAGCAGTGACGACGACTGGTGGGAGCGGCAGGTCCCGTTCCTGGAGGAGCGGATGAATGGGCGTTTCCCGCTGTTCGCGGCGCTGGAGGAGGCGGGGGCGTTCGCCGTGTCGGGCACGGCGCTGCCGTACACGCTGCAGCGGGCGCTCGATCGTTTCTCCTTCGGTCTCGACCTGCTTCTCGACTCGATCGGCGCCCGCATCGCCGCGTCCCGCCCTTAGTGGCACCGGGTGGCCCGGTGGATGCGCAAGATGGCGCGGAGGGCGGCCAAGGTGGGCCTGGTGAACCGGATGTCGCCGTGGACGGCGGTCCAGCCGGAACGATCCCGTTCGAAGGTCCACCCGGGAAACTCCCGCACGGCTTCCTGCTGTAGTCGTTCCATGACGAGATCGGCACTCGGCGCTGTGGTCATGAACGCAGCGTGTCATCAAAGTGCCGGTCCGTGACGAACTCGAGCGACAGATCTCCCTGTTCGCAAAGTCCGAACTCTCAGTTCGCGACGTCAGTTCAGGATGCCGTGGCGCTCGGCGAGATGACGTACCTCGGGCGCCCACGACGGCCGCGCCCGCCGCGCCAGCGACCGGACCATCTCTCTCAGCAGCAGCTTGTGATCGAGCTCCTCGGGGCACTCGCGCTCGATTCTCAGCAGGTGGAGCAGGCTGGCGGCGTCGTCGCCCAGGTCCTCGCAGGCGCGCGCGACGTGGCCCAGATGGGTGGCACGCCGTTCGATGGACGGGGTGTGGCGCAGGTCGATGTCGTCGGCGATCCGCAGCACCTCTTCGGGCCGGCCCACGTCGTTCTCGATGCCGGCCATGTGGATGGCCACGTTGGTGGGTCCAAAAAAGGCCAGGTCGTAGACGTCCGCAGAGTCCCGCACCCGTTCGGCGAGCTGCGCCGCGGGCCCGCGCACCCGATCCCTGGCCCGGTCGTCGTCGCCGGACCGGGCCTCGCCGGTGGCGGCGAGCAGGTGCAGCGCGCCGAGCGCCTTGACGTGGCGCTGGTCGCCGTCCGCGACGTGCGGCTCGATGAGCTCGATGCCGCGCCGCGCGACCTCGTACGCGATCTGGTGCATGTCGTCGGACAACATCGACTGCCCGAGGCTCCAGTACGCCCACGCGAGCATCAGCGGGTCCTCGGACTCCTCGGCGAAGCGCATGGCCCGATCCGCCGCGAGATGCGCGAGGTCCACTCGCCGCAGGTGCTTGAGCACCCCCCTGGCCAGGATGTACGCGTCCGCCGCGACGCTGCAGGACCGCGGGGTGCGCTCGGTCGCCAGGCTCTCCGCGTCGCTCACCAGGGACGGCAGCGCCGCCATCAGGATCGAGTAGCGGCGCGTCGAGGTGAACCAGGAGTTGCGGGCCGCCGCCACCCGCTCCGACAACTGGTCGGCGTCGGGCGGCTCGATGTCGGGCGCCGACGAGCGGCAGGTGAACAACGCGCGCTCGATGTCGCTGATCTGCGGCCGGCTCGGCTCGTGCGAGTCGCGCGGGGTCTCGCCTAAGAGCACGGCGGTGCGTACGCCCAGCACTTTGGCGATCTCCCGCAGGAGCGGCAGTGAGGGTGTGCGCTTGCCGTGCTCGATGAGCTCGATGTGCCGGGGGGTGCATCCGGCCTGGGTCGCCAGCGCGGTGGTGCTCATGCCCCGCCGCTCGCGCTGGAGTCTGACCATCTGCCCGGTGCTTATTTCGGTCATGGGGGTGGGCGCCTCCTGGCTCGCTTCAACACCCCAAAGGCTAGGGCTCCAGACTGTGGCCTGCCATGGTTTCCGCCCAGCTCAGGACGTACGAGAACGCGAGTGATGCTCCAGAATCTGGGCCAGGACGCCGGTCAGCTGCTCGCGTTCCGGTTGGGTCAACGGCGCGAGCACGTCGTCCTGTAGCTCGGTGATGAGCTTGTCCAGGCGGCGCAGGTGCCGGCGGCCTGGCTCGGTGACGGTGATGACGTTGCGGCGGCGGTCGGCGGGGTCGGGCGCACGCTCGACGTGGCCGCGTTCGGCCAGCTCGTTGATGACGGCGACCAGGTCGCTGCGGTAGATGCCGGTGCGCTTGCTCAGCTCCGCCTGGCTGGCCGGACCGGCCTCGTCCAGCGCCACGAGCGCCGCGTAGTGCCACTTGCGGGCGTCCTCGCGGGCGAGCCCCTCGCTCACCAGCCGGTCGGCGTGCATCGCGACCATCGACAACATGCGGCTGGGCAGGCGTCGCAGGCGGGCGGAGGGATGGTGGTCGTCCATGGCGTCCCAGGTCATGCGGGCGATCATACCGTCTTGCGTTAGTGGCACTAACGATATACGTTCGTTAGTGTCAAAAACGTTAGTGCAACGAACGAAAGAGGCGTCATGTCCAGAACGATCGACGTGCTCGACTCGACCATGTACTTCGAGGACTCGGGCGAGGGTGTGCCCTTCGTCTTCCTGCACGGCAACCCCGCTTCCTCGCACGCGTGGCGGAAGGTCCTGCCTGGGGTGGCCGGTGCCGGGCGTCGGCTGCTCGCCCCTGACCTCATCGGCATGGGCCGCTCGGGCAAGCCCGACATCCCCTACCGGTTCGCCGATCATGCCCGCTACCTCGACGCCTGGTTCGACACGCTCGACCTCTCCCAGGTCGTGCTGGTCGGCCACGACTGGGGCGGCGCGCTCGCCTTCGACTGGGCGGCCCGCAACCCGGGCCGGGTGCGGGGTGTGGCGTTCTTCGAGACCATCGTCCGCACGCTGAGCTGGGCCGAGCTCGGTGAGCGACCGCGGGCCCGCGCCGAGGCCATTCGCGGGCCCGGAGGCGAGTCCTTGGTGCTCGATCAGAACTTCCTCGTGGACACCGCGTTCGCGGGAGGGGTGCTGACGCCCTTGAGCGACGAGGAGAAGGAGCCCTACCTGGCGCCGTACCCGACCCGCGAAAGCCGGCGGCCGCTGCTGGAGTGGGCGCGTTCGTCACCGCTCGACGGCGACCCGGCCGACGTGGTCGAGCGGGTCGAGGGCTACCTCAAATGGCTGGGGAGCAGCGGCGACGTGCCCAAGTTGCTGCTCACCTTCGACTCCTCGCCGACGCTGCTGATCACGGAACGGGTGGCCGCCTGGTGTGCGGAGAACGTCGCCTCCCTGGAGACCGAGCACGGTGGCCCGGCCGGGCACCATGCGACGGAGGACCGGCCCGAGGCCATCGCCGCGGCGATCTCGGCCTGGGCCGGCCGGCACCATCTGGGCTAGCGGTGGCGGCGGCGGCTCATCGGGGCCAGGACCTCGCGGAGCGCGTCCGCCGCCCGCCGCACCGTCTCCTCCGGGATCCCGGCGGTCATGTCCGTGTGCGCCCGGGCCGAGGCCTCCAGGCCCGCCTCGGCCACCCGCCGCCCCTCGTCCGTCAGCTGCACCCAACGGCTGCGCGCGTCCCCCTCGTTGGCCTCGCGCTCCACGTAGCCCGCCGCCGTCAGCCGCTGCAGCAGGTTGCTGATGCCCCCCGAGGTGAGGAGCAGCGCCTTCGACAACTCGCTCGGCTTCATCCGGTACGGCGGCGCGGCCCGGTTCAGCGCCATCAGCACGTCGAACTCGGCGTAGGTCAGTCCCAGCTCGGCCAGCTCCGCCTTGATCGCCTGCTCGAACAGCAGGTGCAGCCGGGTGATGCGCTTGCCGAGCTCGAGGGTGGCGATGAGCGACGACGACATGCCCGCTTCTTTCCACAGGGGTGTCAGCGCGTCGATCTCATCCGGTTTCACGTCATCGAGGATACCTAGCACGAGATAGCTTTTTGAAAAGCTTCTGCTTAAGCTTTTAGACATGACAGTTACCACATTGATCAAGAACGGCGTCGTCGTCGACACGGAGCCGGAGCCCGGCGTGCTCGGCCGCGCCGACGTGCGGATCGAGGACGGCGCGATCGCCGAGGTGGGCCCCGGCCTGCCGGACGTCCCCGGCGCGGAGGTGATCGACGCGACCGGGCGCATCGTGCTCCCCGGCTTCGTCGACACCCACCGGCACACCTGGCAGGCCGCGATCAGGGCCGCCGCTCCTGACGTCGACTTCCCCGGCTACCTGCGGCGCGTCGTCGGCGAGCTCGCGCCCCGCCACCGCCCCGAGGACGTCTACGCCGGCAACCTCGGGGGCGCGCTGGAATGCCTCGACGCCGGCATCACCACGCTGCTCGACTGGTCGCACATCCAGCTCAGTCCCGCCCACACCGACGCGGCCCTCCAGGCGCTGCGCGCGTCCGGCATCAGGGCCGTGTTCGGTTACTGCCACGGAGGTGAGCCCGGCGGCCTGGCGAGCGAGACCCGGCGGGTGCGGGAACAACTGCCGGACGGCCTGGTCACGATGGCCCTCGCCGCCCTCGGGCCGGAGATCGCCGGGGAGGAGCGCTCGCTGGAGGAATGGTGGCTGGCCAAGGAGCTCGGCCTTCCGGTCACCTGCCATCTCGGGCACGGCCCCGACGGCGCCGGGCTCGCGTTCCTGGAGGCGAACGGGTTGCTCGACACCCCGACGACCTTCGTGCACGCGCTGCACTACACCGACGAGGAGTTCAAGCGCATCGCCGGCAGCGGCGGCAGCGTCTCGCTGGCGCCGGTGGACGAGATGAATCTGGCAATGGGCTACCCGGCCACGGGGCGGGCCAGGGCGGCAGGCGTACCGACCGGGCTCGGCGCCGACACCGTGGTCTGCGCACCCGGCGACATGTTCTCCCTGATGCGGACGGTCCACCTGCTCGAACGCGGCCGCCCCGGCGGGGCCGGTCTCGGCTTCACCACCCGCGACGCGCTGCGCATGGCCACGATCGAGGGCGCCCAGGTGCTCGGCATGGACGACGTGATCGGCTCGCTGCGGCCCGGCAAGCAGGCGGACCTGGTGCTGCTGCGTATCGACCGGCTCGGCATGGCCGCCGCCCACGACCTGATCGGCGCTATCGTGCTGAACGCCGATACCAGTACCGTCGACACGGTGCTGGTCGCGGGGCGTGTCGTCAAGCGAGATGGGCAGTTGCTCCACCACGACCTGGCGGCGGTCGTCGCCTCCCTACGGGAGTCCGCCGGCGCGGTTGTGAGGTGATGCCTGGCGGCTGGGGAGCGACCAGAGCGGAGGAAGGCGGCGGCGTATGGCGACCGAGCCCGCCTCACGGAGTGAGGCCAAAGGCAGGGCTGGCCTGGCGGCGAGGGTCGAGGAGGCCAAGGCCTGGGGCCGCGGCAAGGTGGACTACTGGCGCGTCCGCAGGTTGTCGTTCGACCATCTCATCAGGGCCGTGCGGCGCTACCAGGTGCAGCACGGCGACCACCTGGCGGGCGCGGTCACCTACTTCGCGTTCCTGTCGTTCTTCCCGCTGGTGGCGTTGTCGTACGCGGTGCTCGGGCTCGTGGTGGCGACCAGCGAGACCACCAGAGAGGCGCTGGAGGCGGCGATCGTCGAGCGGCTGCCGGGGATCGCCGCGGATCTCGACCTCGACGCCATCGCCACGGCCAAGGGGACCGCGGGGATCATCGGCCTGCTCGGCCTCCTCTACGCCGGGCTCGGCGCGCTGGACGCGCTGCGCGGGGCGCTGCGCGAGATGTCCATGACCACCGAGCCGCCGCTCAACTTCTTCCTGGGCAAGCTCCGTGATCTGGCCTCGCTCGTCATGATCGGCGTGACGATGATCTCCTCGGTGCTGGTGGCCGGGTTCGCCACCACGGCCACGGACAACGTGCTGCGGTTCCTGTTCGGCAGCGAGTCCGGTCCGGCCACCCTCGGGCTGAGGCTGGCGGGGGTGGCGGCGAGCGTGGCCGCCGACTGGTTGTTGTTCCTGATCCTGCTCGGGTGGGTGGCCAGGCCGACCCAGCCGTTCCGGGTGATCGCCAAGGGCGCGTTGCTCGGCGCGATCGGGTTCGGCCTGCTCAAGCAGCTCGCCACGTTGCTGCTGGGGCAGACGCTCGGCAACCCCGTCTACGGCACGTTCGCCGTCATCGTGGGCCTGCTGGTCTGGATGAACTTCTCCGCCAGGCTCGTGCTCTACGTCGCCGCGTGGACGGCGACGGCGGGGTTCTGCCCGCCGCCGTCCCCGACACCGCCGCCGACGTCAGAAGCGTGACCTGGCGCGCTTGCGGCGGATGCCGTACCAGAGGTAGATCAGCCCGAACAGCAGCCCGCCGCCGATCACCACCGATCCGACCGTCTTGGTGGAGTCGTCCTGGTTCCGCGCGGCCGTGTCGAGCAGCGGCGGCTGCTGGGCGGGGGTGACCTTCGTGGCCGGCGCGGACGCCTGCTGCTGCGGGGCGGGCAGCCCTGCGGGGAGCGGGTCCACCAGCTGGCCGACCGGCGCGGCCTTGCCCCTGACCGAGAAGCCCCAGTCCATCAGCGAGGCGACCTCGTCCCAGAAGCCGCCCTCGTGCCGCATGATGCTCACCACGATCGTGTGGCCGCCACGGGTGGCCGCGCCGACGAAGCTGGCCTGCGCCTTCGAGGTCCAGCCGTTCTTGACGCCGACCATGCCGTTGTAGCGCCAGAGCAGCTTGTTGTGGTTGCTGATCTGGTAGTGCTTGCCCTTGGGCGCCGGGAAGTTCGCGACCTTCGTGCTGATGTAGTGGGTGAAGTCGGGATTGGCCAGGCCGGCGCGGGCGATGAGCGCCAGGTCGTAGGCCGAGCTGCTCTGCCCGGGCTTGTCCAGGCCGCTCGGTGTCTTGGCCACGGTGTCGTTCGCCTGCAGCCGCTTGGCCTCGGCGTTCATGTCCGCCATCGTCTTGGCCAGACCGCCGTTCGTCTCGGCGAGTGCCATGGCCGCGTCGTTGCCCGACGACATCATCAACGCCCTGAACAGGTCCTCGACCTTGTACGTCGTCTTCGGCGTCAGGCCGACCGCGCTGCCCTCCTGGTTGCAGGCGTTCTGGCTGGGCCGGATCTTGCGGTTCTTGTCGAGCTTGGGGATGAGCGTGAGCGCGGTCAGCGTCTTCAGCGTGCTGGCCGGCAGGTAACGCCCGTGGGCGTCCTTCGCCGCGAGCACCTGGCCCGTGCCGGCGTCCGCGACGACGTACGACGTAGCCTTGGTCTTGGGGGGTTTCTTGACGCCCTCGGGCGCCACCAGACCGCGGCTGCCCAGCGCCTCGCCACCGACGGGTGTCGCCGGTTCGGCATATGCGGTCCCACCGGTGAGCGAGACCGAGGCGATGAGTGCCGTAACCGGCACGATTTTTGTCCACATAGCGGTCTCAGCGTAGCTTCGTGTGAATGCCCATGTGGCGACACATCCCCCGAAGATCCACCTTCGATACCAGAGAGGCACGCATGTCACGAAAGATCGCCGGATTCCTGATCGCGCTCGGCGCGTTCATGGTCTTCGAATGGGTGAATCTCGGGTTTAACCTGCAGGATGGGCATGAAACCAGCTTCTATGTCGTCCACGGCATCTTGATCGCGGTGAACATCGTCCTCGCCATCGTGCTCGCCGTCATCGGCTGGCGCGGACTCCGTGCTCATCCCGGCAGTGCCCATTCCTTCAGGGGCCGCAGAGGAGACGCCGGGTGAGCGCGTGCAGCTCGTCGGCCTCCTCTGGTGAGTCGCCTATCGAGGTGAAGCCGAGCTTCCCGTGCTCGGGAACGGCTCCGAGCAGATGGAAGACGTTCCCCGTGCGCCGCTCGGCGTCGAAGCCGATGCCGAGCCGGTCCGCCGTGCGCATGAC
The DNA here is from genome assembly GCF_005889735.1 of Nonomuraea turkmeniaca. Lineage (GTDB taxonomy): Bacteria > Actinomycetota > Actinomycetes > Streptosporangiales > Streptosporangiaceae > Nonomuraea > Nonomuraea turkmeniaca. The sequence continues at coordinate 11,754 of NZ_VCKY01000060.1, read as the reverse complement.
CTCCCCGGGGGTGCGCCCGCGCAGGCAGGAGGAGGCGCAGTTGTCGGTCGCGGTGTAGTACTTCGGCTGGTCGCCGGCCATGAGCTGACCTGTCGCCGGATCGTACGTGGCCCCGGTCGTCAGCACGGCGGCCCCGAACGGATGCGTGGTGCCGCCGATGCGCAGGTTGATCTCGCACAGCAGCGCCGCGTACCCGGCGTCGGCCTTCAGCGCGAAGAAGTCCATCCCGAAGACCCCGACCACGCCCCGCTCGGCCAGCACGCGCGCGATCCGCTCCGCCGAGGCGCCCACCTCGGCGCGGTACTCGGGCGCGGCCGGGAACGTGCAGCCCTGGTAGACCTGGCCGTTGACGCCCCCGAGCACCTGGTCGTGCGTGGCCAGCACGCGCGCGTGGCCGCCCGGCGTGATGCAGGCCAGCGCGCTGGGGTAGTAGAGCGGCCGGTGCTCGATGTACTCCTCGACGACCGCGCCGCGGTCCCTGATCTTCGCGGAGAACGTGTCCCAGCACTCGCCTGCCATCGAGAAGCTGGTCAGCGACCTGTCGGCCTTGGTGACGATCGCGTTGCCGAGCCCGGAGTAGGCGTCGTTCAGCTTGACGATCACCCGTTCCCCCGGCAGCGCCTCGATCGCCTCCTCGATCTGCAGCGTGGTCCGCAGGTCGCCGAAGCCGCGCGCCATCCGCACGCCGGCCTCGTGGCCCAGCTCACGGGCGCCGCTCTTGGAGCCGTAATAGGCGAAAGAGGTGGCTGGACCGTAGAGGGGCACGTTGAGTAACGACGCGAGCTCCTCCTCGAGCTCGCTCAGGACGAACGGCACGATGCACGCGTCACCGTCGATCTCCGATCGCAGCTGTTCGATCACGTCGGGGCGGTCGAGCAGGCCCCTGGTCAACGGCTGAGACCAGGGGTCGTCGAGCGTGATCAGCGTGAGCCGCTTGGCGGCGTCATCCGGATCCGGCAGGAACGCGAAGTAATAGTCAATGATGTCGGGATCGATGGGCGCGGAGGAGAGGTAGATCACCTTTGCCCCGGGTTCGCGGAGCGTCAGCAGGAGAAAGAGCAGGCGCTCCTCGTACGACCTGGCCGCCGTGATGCGGCGGAGCTCATCCTGCGGAAGGGAGAGCGAGGGTACGACCACCAGGGTCCCCTCACTCGGCTCGAAGATGCTCAACCCAGCATACTTCTCCCCGAACGGGATATTAGTGATCATATTGCGAGTGAAACACGCATTCTTCTCAAATGCAGCCAGCGTCGAAGTGTGATGACCATGACAGAAGGTGACAGGATTCGGAATCGCCGACCACGTTTGGAACAGGCGACATCGGGTCACCATCTAATGATCCCTTGTGACCATTTCCGGATCAGGCTGACGTTCACGTAACGTGACCACCTGCGGTTACGGGCGTGCCGTCGGCTAACTTTTGGTGTATCTGTCGGCGGGAACTCGCGAGCGAGCGATAGAGTCGAAGCATCGCCATCGGGCTCACGGCCAACCGCTGTGCACCCGGGCTGCGGCGGCACTCGCGACTGACGAACGCAACGCCCATGCTGACGATCTCGCGCACCCGAACCAGCGGGTGTGTTTTTTGATTCGCCGAGCAGCCGCTCGACCGGGTGGCCACGGCGGATGGACGAGCTTTCACAGCGCATGAGCCGCGGTGGTCAGACATATTGGTGCGCGCGGCATGGACAGGATGGTGACATATGCGGGGACGTGAGCTTCGGGGCGAACTCGACGCGTTCCTAGCGGAGACCGAGCAGGACCTCGTGGCGTTCCGCCGCGATCTCCACATGCACCCTGAGCTGGCCTTCGCCGAATATCGCACGACACAGCGGATCGTCGAGCGGCTCACCGCCGCCGGACTGACGCCATCGGTGCTCCCCCGGGGCACCGGCCTCGTCTGCGATGTGGGCAGCGGCGACGGTCCGACCGTCGCGCTGCGGGCCGACATCGACGCGCTGCCGCTGCAGGACGAGAAGGACGTGTCCTACCGCTCGACCGTGGCCGGCGCGTGCCACGCCTGCGGCCATGACGTGCACACCACTGTGCTGCTCGGCACCTCGCTCTTCCTCGCCCAGCAGGCCGCCGCGGGCCTGCTGCCCGGCCGGGTCCGGCTGATCTTCCAGCCCGCCGAGGAGTTGCCCGGCGGCGCGCTCGAGGTCATGGCGCACGGCGGCATCAGCGGCGTCGACCGCATCTTCGGCCTGCACTGCGACCCGCGCGTGGACGTCGGCCAGGTCGGTCTCCGGCCGGGTCCGATCACCTCCGCCTGCGACAAGCTGAGCATCCGGGTCTCGGGACCCGGCGGTCACACCGCGCGCCCGCACCTGACCGCCGACCTCGTCTTCGCCCTCGCCAAGATCCTCACCGAACTGCCGGCGGCCCTGTCGCGCCGCGTCGACCCGCGCTCCTCGCTCAGCCTCGTCTGGGGCCGGGTCGAGGCCGGCACGGCGGCCAACGCGATCCCCGACGACGGCATCGCCGAAGGCACCGTGCGCTGCCTCGACGAGAACGCCTGGCACGCCGCCCCCGACCTGATCAAGTCCCTGCTGGACTCGGTGGCCGGCGCCTACGGCATCGAGGCCGAGCTGGACTACAAGCGCGGCGTGCCGCCGGTGGTCAACGACGAGGTCAGCGTCGAGATGCTGGCCGAGGCCGCCGAGCGGGTGCTGGGCGCGGGTGCGGTGATCCCGACCCAGCAGTCGCTCGGCGGCGAGGACTTCGCGTGGTACCTCGAGTCGATTCCCGGTGCGTTCGCCCGTCTGGGCACCCGCTCGCCGGCCGGCGTGACCTACGACATCCACCAGGGCACGTTCGACGTGGACGAGAAGGCGATCGCGATGGGCGTGCGGATCATGGCCGCCACCGCGCTGACCGCCCTCTGGGAGGTCGGGCCGCTCGACTCGATCACCAGCGCGATGGCGTGACCATCGGCAGCCGCAGGGACGAGTGCCCCGGCGAAACCGTGATCTCGGTGCCCGGCGGGTACCGCAGGGTGTAGTCGTAGTCGGTCGAGATGATCACCAGGCCCAGCCGGTGGCCCTTCTTGAACAGGTAGTCCGTCGGCTGGAAGTCCCAGGTGAAGGTATATTCCTTGCCCGGCCGCAGCGGCTCGGTCCGGTCCGGGCGGTGCCGGTTGCGGACGTCCAGCCAGCCCCGGGTGACGATCTTGTACGGCGTGGCGGCCGTGCCGAGCACCCTGAGCGTGGTGCAGCCCGTGTCACCCGGGACGCCCTGGCCGTAGCAGTAGGTCTGGCCGGTCGAGAGCAACGTGCCGTTCGGGCGGACGTCCGTGCCGTAGTCCACCAGTAACGCCGTCAGGTACGGCGACGCCCCGTTCTTGAACGAGGCCCGCACCGACACCGTCGGCGTGCCGGAGACGCGCACGTCGGCGGGGAGCTCGCCGGTCGTGTACGCCAGCCGGTTCGGGTCCGCCCCCGTGGCCTCGACGAGCTGCTCGGCGGTCCTGGCCTTCTGGTCGACGAAGGACTCCTTGGCCGACGGCCGGGGGATCAGGCCGAGCCGCTGGCCTGAGCCAAGGTGAAGCGGGACGGCGGTGGCGCCGGGCAGCGGCCACGACCTGTGCTGCGCCCACTGGCCTGCCGCGATCTCGACGTCGGCCTGCGGCTCGCGCATGATGCCCGAGTCGATGTCGTACAGCCAGTGGTCGAACCAGCCGTGCAGCTGGCGCAGCCACTCGACCGTGCGCAGGCTGAACGGGTTCATGTGGGTGCCCTGGTGCAGCCAGATCTTGCGCGGCACGTGCCGCTTGGCCAGGGCGTACCACCACTGCGCGAACTGCTTGGTCTTGACGTTCCAGTCGTTGAGGCCGTGCACGACGAAGACGCTGGCCTTGACCTTGCCGACGTCGTTCATGTAGTTGCGGGCGTCCCAGACAGGGCTGTAGTCGCCGGTGATCCGGTCCTGGGTGGCCGTGATCTGGTCCATCAGCGCGCCGCAGGCCTCCTGGCCGTTCTCCCTGGTCAGCACGTACTTGGCGAGCACGTCCAGGTCCTCGCCCTGGAAGCCGCCGGGGGCCAGGACGCCGCCGTTGGCGCGGTAGTAGTCGTACCAGCTGGAGATCGCGGCGATCGGCACGATCGTCTCCAGGCCCTCGACGCCCGTCGCGGCGACCGCGTTCGGGAGCGTGCCGTTGTAGGAGACGCCGATCATGCCGACCTTGCCGGTCGACCAGGTGGCCTCGACCGGGTCGCCGGCGGCGTCGAAGGCCTTGGCGCGGCCGTTGAGCCAGTCGATCGCGGCCTTCGGGCCCGCCGTCTCGTTGCGGTCGCCGGAGGTCGGGCAGCCGGTGGCGCGGCCGCTGCCGAGGTTCTCCACCAGCACGATGGCGTAGCCGCGGGGCAGGAAGTAGTTGTCGTAGTAGCCGTCGAACGGCTCGGCGGCCAGCTTGTTGGCCAGTGCTCTGAGCGTGGGCAGGGGGTTGCCGTTCTCGTCCACGTCCACGGGGTGGTTGGCGACGTCGTTGCCGCCGGCGTAGTAGGGGCTGGCCTCCATGATCACAGGGACCTTCAGTCCCTGGTCGGTCTCCTTGGGGCGCAGGATGTCCACCGCGACGCGGTCCGGTGCGCCGTCGTTGTCGCTGTCGGTCCCGGCGACCTCGACGAACACTGTCTGCTTGATGGCGTCCGCCCGGGAGAAGACGGGTTGCGTGGCGTTGTTCTCGACCTTTATGGCGGGGGTGTCGGCTGCGGCCGGTGTGGTGCCGGTCAAGGCCGCGACGAGGATCGCGGCCAGCGGCACGGCCAGTGCCTTCCTTGGGTGCATGCGGGGCTCCGATCGGAAACTTCCACCGTCGGTCGGAATCTCTGTCATGATCGGGCCCAAGGCAAGGGGTGATTCAACCCCAAAGTCTGGCAAAACTTGTATGTGCTCTCTCATGGGGGCTTCAGGTCACAGACGCGACTGAGGTCGATAACGGAGTAGTTGCGACCCTGTGTGCTGGTTTGGTCTGCCCTGGTCAAGCAACTATCTTCCGTGCAGGTGCCGTACGTTTCTTCGCGCCTGCGATGAATCTCGACGGCGGGGAAATGGAAGGGAGTCGCCTTGCTCGGCAAGCGATTCAACAGGATGGCGCTCGGCTCGGTAGCCGGCGTCATGCTCATGGCAGCAGCCGCATGTGGCGGCGGTGGTGGGGGCTCCACGACGGCCAGCGAGGCGCCGACCGGCGCGGCCAGCAGCGAGGCGCCGAAGAGTGCGCTCAAGGTTGGACTGGCGTTCGACATCGGCGGACGTGGCGACAAGTCCTTCAACGACGCTGCGTACGCCGGCCTGGAGAAGGCGAAGACGGAGCTCAGCGCGGAGATCAAGGAGCTGAGCCCGGCCGCCGACGGTTCCAACCGCGGCGACCTGCTGCGCCAGCTCGCTGATGCCGGCTACAACCCGATCATCGGTGTCGGCTTCGCCTACGGCGAGGACATCAAGAAGGCGGCCGAGGAGTACCCGGACATTCAGTTCGCGGTCGTCGACTCCGCCTCCAACGCGCCCAACGTGACCGGTCTGCTGTTCGCCGAGGAGCAGGGCTCCTACCTGGCGGGCGTCGCCGCGGCGACCAAGTCGGAGAGCAGCCACATCGGCTTCGTGGGCGGGGTCGAGAACGACCTGATCAAGAAGTTCGAGGCTGGCTACGTGGCCGGCGCGAAGTCGGTCAAGTCGGACATCAAGATCGACATCAAGTACCTCACGCCCGACGGTGACTTCTCCGGCTTCAAGGCCCCGGACAAGGGCAAGGTGGCCGCCGACAAGATGTACCAGGACGGCGCGGACATCGTCTACCACGCCTCCGGCGACTCCGGCCTGGGCGTGTTCCAGGCGGCGGCCGCGGCCAAGAAGAAGGCCATCGGCGTCGACTCCGACCAGCGCCAGACGGTCAAGGAGACCGATCTGCAGTCGGTCATCCTGACCTCGATGCTCAAGCGCGTCGACGTCGGCGTGTTCGAGTTCATCAAGGCCTTCCAGGGCGGCGCCAAGGGCGGTGCCAACGTCACGTACGACCTCAAGGTCGACGGCGTGGGCCTGGCCACCACCGGTGGCGAGATCGACGACATCAAGGACAAGCTCGACGCTGCCCGGCAGGACATCGTCGGCGGCAAAATCACGGTTCCGGCTAAGCCGTAACCTGGGTAGGACCATCGACAGAGGGCCCGGAGTCCGGCTACTTCGGGCCTTCTGCCTATGCCGCCCCCCTCTAGGAGAGGCGAAATGAGTGCTGACACCCTGGCCACGGCGAAACCCGCCGTAGAGCTGGAGGGCATCACCAAGCGTTTCCCCGGTGTCGTCGCGAACCACGACATCCGCATCACCGTCGAACCAGGCACGGTGCACGCCATCGTGGGTGAGAACGGCGCGGGCAAGTCCACCCTGATGAAGATCCTCTACGGCATGCAGAAGCCGGACGAGGGCACCATCAAGGTCAACGGCACGGAGGTCGCCTTCCGCACGCCGAGCGACGCCATCGCCGTCGGCATTGGCATGGTCCACCAGCACTTCATGCTGGCCGACAACCTCACCGTGCTGGAGAACATCGTCCTCGGCGCAGAGCCGAAGAAGGGCGGCATGCTCGACACGGCCACCGCCCGCAAGCGCATCACCGAGCTCGCGGAGAGCCACGGCCTGCGGGTCGATCCGGACAAGCTCGTGGAGGACCTCGGCGTCGGCGACCGCCAGCGCGTGGAGATCCTCAAGGTCCTCTACCGCGGCGCCCGCATCCTGATCCTCGACGAGCCGACGGCCGTGCTGGTCCCCCAGGAGGTCGAGGAGCTCTTCCAGAACCTGCGCGAGCTCAAGGCCGAGGGCCTGACCGTCATCTTCATCTCGCACAAGCTCGACGAGGTGCTCGACATCGCCGACGCGATCACCGTGATCCGGCGCGGCACCACGGTCGCGAGCCTGGCCAGGAACGAGGTCACCAGCGCCCGCCAGCTCGCCGAGCTCATGGTCGGCAGCGAGCTGCCCACGCCCGAGACCCGCGAGTCCACGGTGACCGACCGCGTGGCGCTCCAGGTCGCGCACCTCACCATGGAGGCCGACGGCTACCGCCCGGTGCCGAAGGGCACCTCTGTGGAGACGTACGTGGAGAAGCTGCGCGCCGACGGCAAGCGGCTGCTCCTCGACGACGTGTCGTTCGAGATCCACGAGGGCGAGATCCTCGGCATCGCCGGCGTCGAGGGCAACGGCCAGTCCGAGCTGATCGAGGCCATCATGGGCATCCGCGCCGCACACGGCGGCATCGCCCTGGGCGAGCAGGACATCAGCACCTGGTCGACGCTCAAGCGCCGGGAGTCCGGCATCGGCTACATCCCCGAGGACCGGCACCGCCAGGGCCTGCTGTTGGAGGCGTCCCTGTGGGAGAACCGCGTGCTCGGCCACCAGACCAGGAAACCGGCGCGTAACGGCATCTGGGTCGACCGGCGGGCGGCCAAGGCCGACACCGAGCGCATCGTCAAGGACTACGACGTCCGCACGCCGGGCGTCGACACCCTCGCCCTGGCCCTGTCCGGCGGCAACCAGCAGAAGCTGATCGTGGGCCGCGAGATGAGTGGCGCGCCCAAGTTCCTCATCGCCGCGCACCCGACGCGGGGCGTGGACGTCGGCGCCCAGGCCGCCATCTGGGACCACCTGCGCAACGCCCGGGCGGCGGGCCTGGCGGTGCTGCTCATCTCCGCCGACCTCGACGAGCTGATCGGCCTGTCCGACACGATTCAGGTGATCTACCGGGGACGCCTCGTGGCCGCGCTCGACCCTTCCGACATCACGCCCGAGCGGCTGGGCGGCTACATGACCGGCGCCATCGCCGGCACTGAGGAGACGTGATGCCCGCCGGGCTCAACCGGGCGCTGCTCACCGTGGCCGGCGCCGTCATCGCCATCGTCCTGGCCATCGCGATCTCCAGCGTGGCGATCACCGCGGCGGGCGCCAGCCCGCTGCACGCGTTCGCCGCCTTCTTCGACTTCGGTGCCAGTGAGCGGGCTCAGTCCAACGCGATCGCGACCTTCCTCAACCGGGCGGTGCCGCTGTTCATCGCCGGCCTGGCGGTGGCCGTCGGTTTCCGCATGAACCTCTTCAACATCGGTGTGGAGGGCCAGTACCGGCTCGCCGCCATTTGCGCCGCCTACGTCGGGTCGACGTTCTCGGCCCCCGCGCCCATCCAGATCACCGTGATCATCGTGGTGGCGGCGCTCGTCGGCGGCCTCTACGCGCTGATCCCCGCGGTCATGAAGGTGACCAGGGGGGTGAACGAGGTCATCTCGACGATCATGCTGAACTACATCGCGATCAACCTGTCCTCGTTCCTGGTGCGGGGACCGTTCGCGGGGCAGCGCGCCGAAGGGCAACTCACCACGACGACGCCGGAGCTGCCGGACTCGGCCATGTTCCCGAACCTCAACTTCGTCTTCGACTGGTTCGGGCTGCTGCCGCCCACCCGCGGCGGGGGCGTGTGGGGCTTCCTGCTCGTGGCGATCGCGCTCGGCATCGTGATCTGGGTCGTGCTCGAACGCACCCGTTTCGGCTTCAACGTCAAGGCCAGCGGGCTCAACGGCCCGGCCGCGCTCGCCTCGGGCGTGGACCCGAAGAAGATGATCATCGCGGCGATGATGTTGTCCGGCGGGATCGCCGGGCTGATCGGCCTGCCCGAGATCCTCGGCGACAAGGGCGCGTTCAACTCCAACTTCACCGCGGGACTGGGCTTCCTCGGCATCGCGGTGGCGCTGCTCGGCCGGAACAAGCCGGTCGGCATCGCGGTCGCCGCGTTGTTGTTCGCCTTCCTCGACCGGGCGCAGGGCGCGCTGCAGATCGCGAACGTGCCGCCGTCCGTCATCACGATCATCCAGGGCGTGACCGTCCTGCTGGTCGTGGTGGCCAACGAGGTGACGAACCGGCTGGCCCTCAGGCTCGAGGAACGGCGGGCCGCCCAGGAGCTCGGCACCAACAAGGTTGAGGTGGCAGCATGACGAGGTTCACCAAATACCACCTGGTGCTCGTCGGCATCGCCGTGCTCCTCCTGCTGATGTCACTGGTACGCGTCGCATCGGGCCAGAACGACATCACCTCCTCCGGCACGTTCGCCGCCGCGCTGCTGCTCGCGGTGCCGATCGGCCTGGCCGGCCTCGGCGGGTTGTGGGCCGAGCGGGCCGGCGTGGTCAACATCGGGCTCGAAGGCATGATGGTGCTCGGCACCTGGTTCGCCGGCTGGGCCGGTTACCAGTGGGGCGCCGTGGCCGCGCTGATCGCGGGCTTGCTTGGTGGCGCGCTCGGCGGCCTGATCCACGCCGTGGCGACCGTGACGTTCGGCGTGGACCACATCATCAGCGGCGTCGCCATCAACCTGCTCGGGCCCGGCGTCACCCGCTTCTTGTCCGAGGTGCTCTACAAGGAGGGCACTCCCGCGGCAGACGCCGGCGCGGGCATCACCACCTCGCCCGCGATCACGGGGAAGACGTGGGAGCCCAGCCTGCCGCTGCTCTCCGACGGCCCTGACCTGCTCGGAAAGCTCGAGAGCACCCACTGGTTCCTGCTCTCCGACCTCGCGGGCATCCTGGGCGGCCTCACGCGCAACGTGAACATCCTGGTCGTCCTGGCGGTCCTGCTGCTGCCGCTGACGTTCTTCGTGCTCTGGCGCACGGCCTTCGGCCTGCGGCTGCGCTCGGTGGGCGAGAACCCGTGGGCGGCCGAGTCGCTGGGCGTGAACGTCTACCTGATCAAGTACATCGCGGTCGTCATCTCCGGCGCGTTCGCCGGGCTCGGCGGCGTGTTCCTGGTCTTCGTCTCCACCAAGTACGTGGAAGGTCAGACGGCAGGGCGCGGCTTCATCGGCCTGGCCGCCATGATCTTCGGCAACTGGCGTCCCGGCGGGCTCGCGGCGGGCGCCTCGTTGTTCGGCTACGCTGACGGCCTGCAGCTGCGCAGCTCGGGGGCGGTCACGTCGTTCTTCCTGTTCGGCGCGGTGCTGCTGCTCGCCTACCTCATCATCAGGGCCCGCCGGATGCTGGCGCCGGACCAGCCGGCCGAGCTGGCGGCCAGAAGCCCCAAGGACTACACACTGATGGCCGCCGCGGCGGCGGGCATGGTCGTGTTGTTCTGGCTCTGGGTGACCGTCGACCAGTTGCCGAACGAGTTCGTCTTCATCACACCACACGTGCTCACGCTGCTCGTGCTCCTGGTGGCTTCGCAGCGGCTGCGGATGCCCAAGGCCGACGGCGTGCGCTACCGCCGGGGGGAGCAGCATTGAGCATCGACTGGGACGGCCTGCGCGACGAGGCCGCTGAGGCCATGCGGCACGCGTACGCGCCGTACTCGAAATTCCCCGTGGGGGCGGCGGCGCTCGTCGACGACGGCAGGATCGTCACGGGCTGCAACGTCGAGAACGCCTCCTACGGGCTCGGCCTGTGCGCCGAGTGCGGGCTGGTGTCGGCGCTGCAGCGGTCCGGCGGTGGCCGGCTGGTGGCCTTCACCTGCGTGGACGGGCACGGGGAGCTGCTGATGCCGTGCGGCCGCTGCCGGCAGCTCCTGTACGAGTTCGGCGGTGAGGACCTGCTGGTCGAGACCGTCGACGGGCCGAAGCCGATGTCCGAGATCCTGCCGTACGCGTTCGGCCCTGAAGACCTGAGCAGGAGCGCGTAGTGGACGCCATCGAGGTCATCCGCGCCAAGCGGGACGGCGGCGAGCTGACCACGGCCCAGATCGACTGGGTGATCGCCGCCTACACCCGCGGCGACGTGGCCGACGAGCAGATGTCCGCGCTGGCCATGGCCGTCCTGCTGAACGGCATGAACCGGCGGGAGATCGCCGACTGGACGCAGGCCATGATCCGCTCGGGCGAGCGGATGGACTGGTCGATGCTGGACCGGCCCACCGCCGACAAACACTCGACCGGCGGCGTCGGCGACAAGATCACGCTGCCGCTGGCCCCGCTGGTGGCGGCGTGCGGCGCGTACGTGCCGCAGCTGTCGGGCCGCGGGCTCGGCCACACCGGCGGCACCCTGGACAAGCTGGAGTCCATTCCCGGCTGGCGGGCCTCGCTCTCCAACGACCAGATGCTGCACGTCCTGCGCTCGGCCGGCGCCGTCGTCTGCGCGGCGGGCTCCGGCCTCGCCCCCGCCGACAAGAAGTTGTACGCCCTGCGCGACGTCACCGGCACCGTCGAGTCCATCCCGCTGATCGCCTCGTCGATCATGTCGAAGAAGATCGCCGAGGGGACCGGTTCGCTGGTCCTCGACGTCAAGGTGGGCTCGGGAGCGTTCATGAAGTCCGTCTCGACGGCGCGTGAGCTGGCCGAGACGATGGTCGCGCTCGGCACGGACGCGGGGGTGCGCACGGTCGCGCTGCTCACCGCGATGGACCGGCCGCTGGGGCGGGCCGTGGGCAACGCGCTGGAAGTCGAGGAGTCCGTCGAGGTCCTCGCCGGTGGGGGGCCCTCCGACGTGGTGGAGCTGACGGTACGGCTGGCACGGGAGATGCTTGAGGCGGCCGGGGTCTCCTCCGGCAAGGACCCCGCCAAGGCGCTGCAGGACGGGTCGGCCATGGACGCCTGGCGGCGGATGATCGTCGCCCAGGGCGGGGATCCGGACGCCGTGTTGCCGCGCGCGGCCGAGACGATGGTCGTCGAGGCGCCGGAGTCGGGGGTGCTGACCCGGCTGGACGCTTACGCGGTGGGACTGGCGGCCTGGCGGCTGGGGGCCGGGCGGGCGCGCAAGGAGGACCCGGTGTCGTTGGTGGCCTTTCGCCTCTCCACATCTG
>NZ_VCKY01000585.1 GCF_005889735.1 Nonomuraea turkmeniaca | reverse complement strand
GTATAAGAGACAGCCCAACGACTTCCCCATCCTTCAAGGAGTTCCTCTTGACCGCCCCCACCACCGACTGGATCACCTGGCTGCAGGCCGACACGTGGGTCAACCCGTTCGCTGCGAACGCGACGGCCACGAAGATCTCCGACAAGCACCCGTCGGAGGCACGAGAGGCGCTCAACTACATGACGTGGAACGCCCGCCGCATCGCCCGCGAGTTCGCCTCTCAGACGATCCACACGCCCGCCCCCGACGGTGTCGGCGACTGGTGGCCGCGCACCCCGAAGGAACGCTCCCGCGTCCGCAAGGACTACAGCGAGTGGATCAAGACGACACCGCTCGCGGTGGCCTTGGAGAAGCGCACGACCTTCAAAGGCGACGCGTCCCGCTCGTACGAAGTGAGAGGCGCTGACGGACTGCTCAAGCCCATGACATGGGGTGACCTGCGGAGCATCGCCATGCGTCAGCCCGCCGACGCCCTCGTCATCCTGGCCAGTGACGCCGAGGAGAACAGCTTCCATCCGCTGATGACGGTCACGCTGTTCGCCCACTACGTCGAGAGCAAGTACGCCATCGACAGCACGGTGCACGGCAGCCCCCAGCAAGGCAGCAAGCCCTGCATCCTCCTGACCCCTGCTGACTAGCGCCCGCCTTTCAGTCT
>NZ_VCKY01000584.1 GCF_005889735.1 Nonomuraea turkmeniaca | reverse complement strand
CTGCTGGGCCCGCCGTTTGTGCCGCGCCGGTCGCCCGCGCGGTCCGGAACGGAGGCGCCGTCCGTGGAGGACACCCCCTCCACGGGAGAGGACACATCCGTGTAGGCGATGATCAATTCGCGGAGCAGCGGGTCGACGGCGAGGACGGCGGGCCGGTCGAGGGCGAGCGGGTTGCCGGTGAGGCCCACCAGGCGTAGGTCGGTGTCGCCGTGGGCGCGGTGCTCGTGGACGGTGCCCGCTGGCACCCAGATCGCCCGGTTCGCCGGGGCCACCCACGTGCCCGCGCTCGTGGTGACGGACAGCACGCCGCGGCAGGCGTACACGATCTGGTGGGTGTCGTGCCGGTGCGCGTCGATGCCGGCGCCGGGCGCGAGCGGCCGCCGTCCCGTGGGTGCCTCGGGCAGGTGGCGGATTTCCGGCATAGATTGGCATTTTATCGGAAGCAGGCCAGGTGCGCCCCGGGAAATGATCGAGGCGTGAACAGGATCCCCATGCTCGCCGCCGGCCATGCCACCGTCGATCTCTACCAAGGCGCGGTACCCGCGCTCGTGCCGTTCCTGGTGGCCGAGCGCGGCTACGGCTACGTCGCCGTCTCGGGCGTGGTGCTGGCGGCGACGCTGCTGTCGTCGATCGTGCAGCCGGTGTTCGGCGTGCTGACCGACAGGTGGCGAATGCCGTGGCTGATCCCGGTGAGCATGGTGGTGGCC
>NZ_VCKY01000583.1 GCF_005889735.1 Nonomuraea turkmeniaca | reverse complement strand
AAGCGGTGGCCGGCTATCTGGCCGAGCACCGCATCGATCACGTCAAGGCCGTCCCCTCCCACCTGGCCGCCCTCACCGCCGCGGCCGGGGTGGAGCGGATCCTGCCCGCCCGGTCGCTGGTGCTGGGCGGTGAAGCGGCGCCGGCGGCGTGGGTGGCTGACTTGGTGGCGGTGGCTGGGGATCGGCGGGTGTTCAACCATTACGGTCCGACCGAGGCGACCATCGGGATCGCCACCACTGAACTGTCGGCGCAGGTGCTGGAGTCCGGTGTGGTGCCGGTGGGCACGCCGATCGCCAACACCCGCCTGTATGTTCTCGATGAGGCGCTGAACCCGGTTCCGGCCGGAGTGGTCGGCGAGCTCTACGCCGCCGGCGCCTCCCTGGCCCGAGGGTATGTGGGCCGTCCCGGTCTGACCGGTGAGCGGTTCGTGGCCTGCCCGTTCGGTTCGGGTGAGCGCATGTATCGGACCGGGGACCTCGCGAAGTGGACCGCCGATGGGCAGGTGGTGTTCGCCGGGCGGGCCGATGAGCAGGTGAAGATCCGCGGGTTCCGGATCGAGCCGGGCGAGATCGAGGCCGCGCTGCTGGCCCACCCCGAGGTCGCCCAGGCGGCGGTCGTCGCCCGCGAGGACACCCCCGGCGACAAACGCCTGATCGCCTATGTGGTGTCGGCCGACGGCGACACGGTGGACGACAGGCTGCGCGACT
>NZ_VCKY01000582.1 GCF_005889735.1 Nonomuraea turkmeniaca | reverse complement strand
GCCGTGGACGGTCCAGGCGCCGGCGGCGTTCTTGGCGGAGAGCTCGATCGTGGTGTCCGACAGCGTGATCGTCACCTGGGCGGGCAGCGGGAGCAGGCCCAGGAGCGTGACGTCGCGGAGCCCCGCCTCCCCGTGCACCTCCGTGGCCGCCGCGTGGGCGAGCCTGGCCAGGGCGGACGGCGGGAGCACGGGATGGCCGTCGCGGTGCCAGTCCTCGGGCGGCAGGCGCCAGGGTGCGTCGGCCAGGTCGTCGAGCGTGGTCGTCCAGGCGTGCCCGGCCGGGGTCTCGACGTGGACGCCGAGCAGGGGGTGGCCGGCCGGCGGGCGTTTCGGCGCGGCCCAGTGCCGGGTGTGCTGCCACGGCGAGTGGGGCACGTCCACGACGCGCCCCCGGGTTCGCGGCACGACGGCCGTGGCCGCGGCGGCCACCTGGTCGTAGAAGTCGCCCTCGGTGATCAGGGCGGCCGGGGGAAGCGTGTCGCGGAGCGCGCCGGACAACAGGGGGCGCGGGCCGAGCTCCGTGAACAGGCCGTAGCCGTCCTCGGCGGCCGCCTGTACCGCCTGCATGAGGCGTACGGGACGACGCAGCCCGGCGGCCCAGTACGCACCCTCGAACACCGGCACCTCGCGAGGATCCTCAAAGACCGGGGAGTAATACGAAATTTCCGGCTTGCTGCCCGTGATGCCCGCCAGCTCTACCCTGAGCCGCGGAA